>JBEKXG010000274.1:0-6671 GCA_049512295.1 Syntrophobacteraceae bacterium | reverse complement strand
ACTCTTACAACTTCCGGGCGCGACATAGCACGGGACGTGATCCGCCGTCACAGAGCGCTTAAAGAGTTTTTCATGAATACTCTTCAGCTCAGTCCGGACGACGCAGAAGCCAACGCGTGCCGCATAGAACACGCCATCGATCCTGCGGCCGCCGAGCGCCTGGTGCGATTTCTCGAATTCATGAGAGTCTGTCCCAGGACGGCTACTGACTGGTTCGACGCGTTCGGCCGCTTCTGTAAGCTCGGCGTTCGGACATCGGACTGTCAGGCCTGCTTAAAACATTGCGCAGAGCGGCTGGAAATCGAGCGCCCCTCCAAGCCTGTGGATTAGAAGTAATGCACCTGACTCGACATCTCTTTCCAATACCTTAGACAAACCGGGTAAATTAATGGGACTCAAGCCCAGAATCCTTATTGCTGACGATGAACCTCTCACGCTCGAACTCATCGTCGAGCGGCTCCAGGCCGAAGGATACGAGGTGGAGGTCGTACCCGGCGGCCGGGAGGCTACTGAGGCCGCAAAAAAGAGCAGCTTCAAAGTGGTTCTTACCGACCTCTCGATGCCCGACATGAGCGGTATGGAAGTCCTGGCGCACTTTGTCAAACATTACCCGGAAACGCTGGTGATTGTTCTTACCGGATTTGGAACCATCGAGACGGCGGTGGAAGCGATGAAGCGCGGCGCCTACGATTACTTGTCAAAGCCCGCAAATCTGGACGAGATCGTCCTGACATTGCAAAGGGCCATCGAGCATAAAGACCTCAAGGAAGAAAACGTTGCCCTGCGCTCTCAAATCCAGGAACAACACCGCCTCGATAGACTTATCGGCCAAAGCGCGCCGATGCAGCACCTCCACCGCATAATAAAGCGGGTTGCAAAGACCGATTCAACAGTGCTCATAACGGGCGACAGCGGGACGGGAAAAGAACTTGTCGCAAACGCCATTCATTACCAGAGTACGCGCAGGGACATGCCTTTCGTGCCGATCAACTGCGGCGCCATCCCGGAAGAGCTCCTGGAAAGCGAGCTCTTCGGCCACGAGAAAGGCGCGTTCACGGGAGCTTTCAAGGAAAGGCGGGGCCGGTTCGAACTCGCCAACAAGGGCACAGTCTTTCTGGATGAAATCGGGGAGATGAGCCCAAAACTCCAGGTCAAACTTCTTCGCTTCATTCAGGAGACCAAATTCCAGAGGGTAGGCGGATCAAGAACCGTTGAAGTCGACGTCCGCATCCTGGCCGCAACCAATAAAGACCTGGAGCGCGCGGTCGCAGAAAACCAATTTAGGGAGGACCTGTTCTACCGCCTGAACGTGATCCCTATCCATGTCCCTCCGCTGAGAGAGCGTGAAGGCGACATTGCGATTCTGATCCAGCACTTTCTCAAGCAGAATTGCGCGAAGAAGAATTTCCCCCTGAAGCAGATGTCGGCAACCGCCATCGAAAGCCTTAAGCAATACGAGTGGCCCGGCAACGTTCGAGAACTTGAAAATGTCATCGAGCGCCTGGTGATCCTTACCGACACTGATGAAATACAGTTCCAGGATCTGCCAAAAAGAATGCAGGCCGCTCAGCAGACCGAGTTAAAACACATAGAACTGGTGGAGGGCGGGATAAATCTGAAGGAAACTCTCGACGACCTGGAAAACCGGCTGATTGCAGACGCGCTGCACAGGGCGGGCGGGGTCAAGAATAAGGCCGCCAAGCTGCTCGGACTCAACCGGACGACGCTGATCGAAAAGATGAAAAAGAAACAGATAGATTTTCCGTCAAGCACTGCTCTTTGAAGTTTTCCTATCCCTCAAGATCCCATTCACATTTATCGGCTCACAAAAAAAGGCGCATGGTTCGATGTAAAAAAAGGCGGGTCTTTTGACAGAATCCCGGCGATTGCGGGCTGCCTTTTGAATTCCCTGTCCAGAAACCGCCTGACCTTCGACCTGTCCCAGCCCTTCGGGTGAGAAAAGTCGGTGTAGAGCGACAGGTCCCCTTCGTAGTGCGGAGAAGTTGCGAACCTCCCGGCGTCGGGGCTGTTGACCGGCATATTGAAGACCGCAAGATTCAGAAAATCGATAGACCCGCCGTGGCGAAGAGTGAAATCAAGCGTGTGACGGGCCTCATCTTCGGACTCTGAGGGGGTCCCGAAAAGAAGATATACGTACGTCCCTATTCCTGCCTTCTTGAGCGAGGCCAGCGCTCCGGACGCAACGGCAAGGTCGATCCCCTTGCCTTCGGAGTCGATAACGCCCTGATCGCCGGACTCAAGACCGAGCTTCAGCATAACGCACCCGCTCAGTTTGAGCGCCCGGCAAAAATCGTCGTTGGCAAGCCTTTTGGTCACGCGTACGAACCCGTACCAGGGCACACCCGGGGGGGTTCTCGAGAGTTTTGTCAAAAGAGCCGGGCTTAGCGCGCTATCCAGAAAATGCATTAGCGCCGGGTGATATCCCGAGCACAATTCTCTTGCCTCCCGGGCCGCAGCTTCGGGTGAAACCGGCTCGTAGCGGACTCCTTCAGCTCTTTCCGGACAGAACGCACAACGGTTCCAGTAGCATCCGCAAGATGCGCTGTAGGGGAGAATCGGGCCGGGTGCAAAGTAATCCGGAATCGGGAACGGATCATACGAAAACCGCCGCTTGTGGTTGCCCGGATGCACCCCGGCAAGATCGAGGAGCGATTGTTCCCCGGGCCCATCCACAATCCGGTCCACAAGCCCCGAGAAGGGATTCTTCCAGCCCGGCCTGCGAACCCAGGAAGTAATCAGGCTGCCTCCGAGCACGATCCGAACCTGTCCGAATCGCGCCCTGATAAAGCCGATAATCGAAAATGCCGTCAGCGCCTGGCTCAGGTAGTTCAGGGAAACGCCGACCACATTCGGCGAGTGAAGTTCCACGGCATGGGAAATTCGTTTTGAAAAGTATTCGTGGAACGGATTTTTTTCATATTCTTCCGCCGCCCTGAACAGGTCCACGGCGCGGACCGCGGAAAGCTCCTTATCCTGATAGTTGCACAGGCTGAGCCGCACGGGACCGCAGCCTTCCGCCGACATCCCGATAAGCCTGTTTAAATCTGAAACCGCGCGCTTGTACCGCTGAAGATCGCAGTAACCCCGCACGCTGCGGACCAACTCGAGATTGTGCGCCCGGTTTCGAACGGCCCGCCTTGTCCAACGGTCGGAGTCAGCCGGAGTCTTTCCGAGCAGATGAAGTATTCCCTCGATGTTGGCGTCTATTACCGAGCATTTCACACCCGCCGCGATCAAGGTTCCGTAAAGACGCGCAATACCGGGCGGAGGCTCGGAGGGCTTAACCAGGGGAGGATTTATCAGGAGAACCATTGAGCGTTGGGCTGCTATTTGGACGTTATGGACCGGCTATACTCTTCATAAGCCGCGTCCGGGTCATCGCTGTTATTAGCGATAATGTTTCTCAGGAGAGTGAAGGAATCCAGGTCCATTTCTCGAAATTCGACCGCAATCCCCGCTTCCGTCTGCCTGAGCGCCCTGCCCTTGAGTTTGATTGAAAGAGCGGGAAATGACCCGTGCAGAGTTAGTGAAATTTCAAGAGGGCCGTCGCCGGGAAGCCTTTCTCTTGTGTTTAGAAACATCCCCTTCATGCTCAGGTTATCGACTATTCCGTTAATGCTGATCTGACCGCTCAGCATGGTCGCCGCGACTTGAAAAGGCACTCGTCTGTTTTTGCGCTTCTCCATTTGATCCCCCGTCAATCAAAAATTCAGCGGCGGCGTTTCAAAACGACACCACTCTAATAATCGGACCATTTTTGCGGAAAAGAAAGAATTCTTTTTCCCAATGATCGATCAGACGA
This sequence comes from Syntrophobacteraceae bacterium, assembly GCA_049512295.1. Lineage (GTDB taxonomy): Bacteria > Desulfobacterota > Syntrophobacteria > Syntrophobacterales > Syntrophobacteraceae > SbD1. The sequence goes on along the minus strand of JBEKXG010000274.1, from coordinate 2,848 downwards.
GTTAAAATCGGTTTCCCGGGATCGTCCCGGCGCCGCAAAATACCCTTTCTCCCGACCCCACAGGCTACCGGATAGTGCATGAGATGCTCGCAGGCCATGAACGTCCGCAGTCGCGCGGAGAGGAAATCTCAAACGCCGCCAGCCACGCCGCCGGGTTGATTGCGACTCTTGTCGCGGCGCTGTTTCTCATCGCTTCAACCATTCGTCATGGCAACCCATGGACGATCACCGGCTCCGGCATTTTTGCCGGGACTATGGTCCTGCTGTACCTGTCATCCACTCTCTATCACGCTCTTCCAAAGAGCAAAGCAAAACGTGTGTTTCGGGTGCTGGACCACGGAGCGATTTTCATTCTCATAGCCGGCACATACACCCCCGTTTACGCTCGGCGTGCTTCGCGGTCCCCGGGGATGGACACTACTGGTTCTCGTGTGGGGCCTTGCAGTCTTCGGCGTGACGATGAAGGCGGCGGGAGGAATCCGGCATCCCTATTTATCCACCGCACTATACCTGGCTATGGGGTGGCTGATTATCATAGCGATCCAGCCGCTCTGGTCCCAAATGCCCTCGTCCGGAATCCTCTGGCTCCTGGCGGGAGGTATTGCATACACGAGCGGCGTGGCGTTCTTCGCGGCTAAGCAGGTGCGCTACGCCCATTTCGTATGGCACCTGTTTGTTATCGCAGGCACCATATGTCACTATTTTGCCGTGCTGTGGTACGCCTGAAAGGTTGCGCAGCATAGACTCACCCGCAAATATCTTTTGCATCATGAGACATTGAGCCGATCATTTGTACGAAATACGTTGCACTTCTGAGAGCAGCGGTTATAATTACAATGTGCCAATGGAGTAGGTTATTTTGAGTTATACAGGAAATCGATCTTTCGCCAGTATTAATGATGCGGTTTCAGGGTAACTCCGAGTGCCGCGCCAAAAGAGCAGTGAAAAAAACACCAAGTTTAAAGAAGGATTTGGAAATGGTGGAAGGTCGAGTAAAATGGTTTAATGATCAAAAGGGCTATGGCTTTATTGAAGCTGACAGCGGGCATGATGTATTCGTTCACCACTCATCGATAGAAGGCGAAGGCTTCAAGTCTTTGGCCGAGGGTGATCGGGTCAGTTTCGCGGAAGAAAAAGGCAGCAAAGGGCCGAGCGCCGCAAATGTAAGAAAGCTTTAGTTATCTCCACACCCCGCGGGGCGTAGAGATCAACGAACGTTAGCCGGAGCCGTGAAAAGCTCCGGCTTTTTGTTTAAGAGCAAGGGCCGAAAGCAAGATTCTATAGCGCAGTTTCCGTCCGGATTTTTCCACGTTCCGATGGTCATTCCCAGTTACATTCCAGAGTGATGGTTTTGCCGTGGTATTTCATCCTGCCGGTATTGCCGGAGACGTCGAGGTCCAGGGCATCATGATGAGCCTGCTTTTCCACGGAGAACTTGTAACGATGCGAGGGCAAGGTGATACTGGTGAGGTTCGCCTCAGGAAAACGGCTGATTTGGATATCCTCGACCGTCACCGCCAGATCGAGCAGTTGGCCTTCGTCATTGGTCGTTATGGAGACAGCGATGCTGCCGTCATCGTTTTCGCACACACTGTTGACCGCCTGTGCCTGCAAGGGAAAAAACGCCATGGCGCCAAGAAAGGCAATGCAGCACATCTTCATCATCAGCGTGCCCTTCGGGGGTGGTAAGCACGTGCAGTTGTCATTTTTTCGGGATCTTTCCGGGTCACAACGAGGCTCTTCCCCCTGTGACTTCACTTAAGAGCCCTGCATTTCTGTGTGCGGCGGTCCACAATGATGTCGTTCCAGAATGCGCGGGGACTGCAAAACATATTGGAACCGGCACTGCGGCAGTCGTTTCCTTCTTCGGATGAATCTCCGAAACGTATCCACAAGATGTCCGTATCGCCCACAATTCGAACCGTGCACTTTTTATCTTCCTCCCCGGAATTATCGTCCTTAGCCTGGAGCAAGATGCCTGACTCGGACGCAATCTGCTTCAAATCGCTCAAGGCGATGGTGCACGTCTGCTCATCCTTATCATCGCCATAGGCCCCTTGAGTGGAATCCAGTTCTTTCACGACGCCGTCTGCAACGGAAAGTTTCAGTTTCCATCGGTAGGTATAATGGTGTTCGGCAACGCGCTCTTTAACAGTGCAGGTGTAGTCGGCCCTTAAATTCTTAAGTTGATTACGATTCTCTTCAAGATAGAACGGAAGAGGGGCACCAGCGATGGTTTTGCGCCATATGCCGGTCCAACGGCCCTGCTTGACGCTTCCCTCGAAAATACCCGTTTTCCTGCCTTCCGTCATTTCATCCATGCGAAAGGTCCCATTGAGGTCGATCCGGCCTTCCAGGCGGATTTCTTTGGCCCGCGAATGATAAAAATACCAGCCGGCCAGTTCTTCCTCATTTCGTTCCAGGGAAGCACCGATGGAAAAATCGCCGATCTTTCCTAAAAGATAAACCGTGTCCGCAAGAAGGGACTCGGACATGAATAGCGACACGGCAACAATCAATAACTCGATAAAGATCGTTTTGGACACCCGCATAAGTCCTCCGCGCCGGCTCAACGTTCAGGGTATCCGGACGCCGCCGGGTACTACGTAGGGGAGCAACGGGCGTGGTCGGGCATCCGGTTGACCCTGTGGCAATGCAGTATATGTCGATCTTTAGTCTGATTCCAATGTCTTTTTTCCTTGGGACAGCCGCAGATATTGGTAAAAAGGCTCTGAGCTTACTCCCCCAAAGACTGGCGGATACTGGAGTCAAGATTATCGGACCGGGGCATGACGAAATTATTCTCGAAGTTCCTGAGAAGATGGCAGGGGAAGTTGCTGTGATTCTC
>JBEKXG010000273.1:0-6679 GCA_049512295.1 Syntrophobacteraceae bacterium | reverse complement strand
TATTAGTGTCTATCGTCTGTTCCCAATCGTCGATTGCCCCCTCATATATCGGTCCAGTGCCCCTGCCCAGCCCGGCGTTGTTTACAAGGATTGAAACCTCTGAAACCAGGTCCGCCTTCCCTTTAAGCGCCGACTCGCACTGCTTGAGATCGCGAATGTCAAATACCAGCGGCTCCACCCGAACGCCGTGTTTGCCGTAGAGTTCTTCCTTGAGATCCAACAGTCGGTTTTCCCTGCGCGCATTGACCAGAAGATTGACTCCACGAGCAGCCAATGCTTGAGCAATAGCACTGCCCATGCCGGCAGAAGCACCCGTAACCAGTGCCCATGAACCTTTCATAACAGGTCTCCTCTTATTCCCGTGTACAGTCAGTGGGTTTGGCCAGCCTGAGTCTCGGCTTTATCAGTGGCAGGCCTGAATTATGCCTTTTTCTTCCGAAGTCTCGTCCGTTTCGGTTTACTGGCTGACACCGTCTCAGTCGCCGCTGTTTTGGCTGTCACCTCGGCCTTCGCCTGCCTTCTTGCCTCCATTGCCTTCTTGAGATTCTCGGGCAGTCCTCTTTTTTTAGCGGCTTTGCTTCTCGCTTTGGTCAATGACTTTGCAGACAACGGCGTCCTCATCGTAAAACCGTATTTCTTCCTGTACTCCTTCTGGCTCATGCCGTGGGAAACCAGATGCTTCGACGTGAGCTGTCTCATCTCAGCGCCGCACTCGAGACAGATTACTTTATCATTCTGGATAGAATCTGCCGGGCTGAGCACGCGTTTCTCTTCTGTTGACTCTTCTCCAGCCACTTCGGCAGTCGGAGCTAACTCAATTCCTGCCGTTTCAGCCTTTTGCAGTTCATTGAGAGTGCTGAAAACCTGCCGGAGAGAAGCAGCGATTTCGGCGGCCGACATTGGGGTGAGGGATACCTGAGTCTGGACGATTTCTGATGCGATTTCGATGAGTTTTTTGGTCATTTAGCGGCTCCTTCAATCGTTTTATTGGCAAAAAAACATCGGCCATGCGGGCGAAACGTGGATTATAAGCCGGTCCGGGTTATTATAGGTGGGTGTTTGAATAACGCAATGTAAATGAAGCTGTGATTCCAGAGCCATATTCATTTTCTAAAATCCTGTCCCTCATTCGGAGTGGAGGCGGGACCGACCAAACTTTCACAAAAGCCAGCTCAAATAAACGGCTTCACAGTTACTCATTGTGCTTCCTTGGCGACAGAGTATAATACCTAAGATTAATTACACTTCGGTGCGGTGAAGTCAAAAAAACCAGATCTCGAAATGACTGGCATTCATTGAATGGTCTCCTACGGATCCATTAGTAATGTACCGGTGACAGAGGAACTTCCCACTGACCAATCACTTCGCCTCGCTCAAGATGTGAAGAGCCAAGTTAGACACCAAAGACGGTGAAATGGCTTAAGGTCTGTTTCCGGCAGACCGCAGGGCAAAATTGACAGCCGTGATACACACGAATCCCAAAAGCGGAGTGGAGACGAAAAATGCTTGGATTAAAGCTCAGAGACGAGTTCCTCCAGGCTCACATGCCCGGTACCACAATTTCGCTTCGTACCAGCGACAACCAGGGTGCCGCGCAGAAGTCTCCCGATCATATTTTATCGATTACCTACCCGACCGCTGACATACTGACGGCTCTTAAGGCAATCAGTACAAAACAGACCGGGCGTCCTATTGTTTTGATGGGCGAACGTGGTCGGGGTAAGTCTCACATTATGGCAGTAATGCATCATGCCATCCAATCTCCTAAGATTGTGGAAGACTGGCTCAAGGAATGGGGCGAAAAGCTGGGCAGCAATGAGTTCAAGGCTTTTGAAGCTGTAAAAGGATATGTGCCTATCTCCGAGCCGGTTCACAATCATGAATATCCGTTGCTTTGGAACTTGCTCTTTGACCGACATCCCAAGGGGCAATACTATCGAGGACAGTTTGAGCTCATGGGGGAACCTTTCCCACCTCGAACTCTCCTTGAAAAAATGTTTGAGGACAAGCCGACCTGTTTGATCCTTGATGAGTTCCAGACATGGTATACGGGTCTGCCTGAGAAGGACCCCAAAACGGGCTTGCTCATCCGGCAGTATGCCTTCAACTTTGTCCAGATCCTCTCGGAAATTGCAAAAGACCGCCCAGAAATCCTGATCTTCGTAATTTCGATTCTAAACAATCAGAATGATGCTTTTCAGCAGGTGCACCGGCAAGGGCCGGTCATCATCGATTTTCGGGGTCCATCGGCCAAGGAAGATCGGCAAAAGCTACTGCTGCATCGTCTCTTCCAAAATAGGCGAAACATTTCCGAGGATGATATCAGTGGGATTGTCAGCTCATATGCGGGCGAGAGATTCCGTCTCCTCTACTCTGATAAATCTGAGGCTGAAAAGGAGCGAATACAGCGCGAGGTGCTTGATTGTTGGCCTTTTAGCCCAGAGTTGCTTGACCTTCTTGAACACCATATTCTCCTTATCTCGGGCCGCCCAGGAAACGCGGGATATGATCCGTATCCTTGCGCAAGTTTTCAGGACACGAGGGGACTCTGTTCCGATCATCGCCCCGTCAGATTTTTTTGTGGATGGGGGGTCTGATGAAGTGCAGACCCTGGTCGATTCGGTTGCCGTCCAAGCTGGCCAGGAGAAACTACGGCAAATCGCCCAACGCAATCTGGAGGTTGTTCGGGGTGCAGGTGTTAATGTTCCAAACGCGCTCTTTAATGCAGGATACGTGCTGGTCGCAACGTATCCGATCCGTAGTGATGAGAGTAAAGGTGAAAATGCTGAGTTTGGCTCCAAGAAAATAGAATACGACATCATTCATGTCTGCCGTAAACGAATTCAAGATCCCGAGCCGGTGAGTTGGGCTCGCATGCGCCGCTGGGTGAAAGACGAGACAGTAAGGCTGAAAGAACTGTTGGAGCATACTCACGGCAAAGAACTGCCCGAATCTGACTTGCGGGTGATCCTGAGAGGTAAATCGTTGGAATTCTACTCGCGGCATTACGGGCAGGTTTTTACCGGCGATAATCAGTTATTGGATGTCCACGACGCACTCTTGGGGATAAACCAGCTTCTGGATGACCTGCTTGATGATACTTCACGGACTGGGCATTTGCGCCCACCGGACAGCGCTGAACCAGCAAGCCGTCTTTATCTTCGCCTGTTCAAAAATCGCTCGGAAATGGACCGTGATGAACTACACAAAACTTTGCGTGGCACCGGCATCTCTCAGGGAGATCTGGAGGCACGCGGTTGGGTTCGGGTTATAGGCAGAACGGTCCATGTCGTGCCCGTTCACGAACGCTTCGCTTTCTTCACCGAGCGTGGCCGAAACCGCAAGATCATAAAAAGCGACCTGGACTAGGCTCATTTTCTGATTGGCTCGGCGTTCCCCAATTCGGGCATCAAAATTGATATGGAGTTGAATAATCCGAATTTCCGCATCAAGAAATCGGTGGATGATATCCTGAAATGGGTTGCCGAAGTTGATCTCAAAGCAGTTAACAGAGTAGCCGCCAAAACCGCTTTGCAACTTGTTGAACACTGGCGGACTCGCAAAGGCAGGCCCGAAATGATACAATTAACTCTTTTTGATCGCCTGGATAGTGAATAGCGAGGTGAGAAGTGAATATTGAGTACATCCGGTTAAGGAACTTCAAGGCTTTTCAGAATGCCGAATTGAAGGATCTACCCAATTTCTGCGTGTTTGTCGGAGCAAATGGCAGCGGAAAGAGTAGCATCTTTAGCATGTTTGGCTTCTTGCGAGATGCCATGGCCAGCAATATTAATACTGCATTAATGAGGCTTGGCGGCAGCAGAGGATTTCGTGAGGTCCGGAGCCGGAACGCGGAAGGGCCAATCGAGATAGAGCTAAAGTTTAGGGAAAAAGATACCAGTCCCTTGACGACCTACTTTCTGCAAATCAATGAAGAGAGAGGAAAAGCATATGTCGCTCGGGAAATATTAAGATACCGCAGAGGAAGCAGCGGTCAGCCCTGGCATTTCTTGGACTTTTCTCGTGGAAGTGGAACAGCAGTTACAAACGAATTGGAATCTGTAACAGATGTCAGTGACTTGCGACGAGAAGAACAGACCCTGAAGTCACCAGACATTCTCGCGATCAAAGGATTAGCACAATTTGAGCGATTTCCGGCTGTTGTGGCATTGGGAAACCTGATAGAAAATTGGCATATATCTGATTTCCACATTAGCAGAGCCCGGCCTGAGCAGGAGGCAGGGTATGCAGAACACCTGTCGCGAGAAGGTGAAAACCTATCTTTGGTAATTCAATACCTCTACCAACACCATCGGGATGTTTTTTGGAAAATTCTGGAGTTGCTTAAAAGGAGAGTTCCCGGTATTTCGAATGTGGATTCGAAGACAACCGAAGAAGGTCGGGTGCTATTGAAATTCCAGGATGGTTCCTTCGAAGATCCTTTTCTGGCCAGATATGTTTCAGATGGTACTATCAAAATGCTTGCCTATCTGGCTCTCCTTTATGATCCGAATCCGCACCCCCTATTGTGTGTTGAAGAACCAGAGAACCAGCTTTATCCGAAACTTCTTTGGGAACTGGCAGAAGAGTTTCGCACTTACGCGAATCGGGGCGGGCAAGTTTTTGTTTCGACCCACTCGCCCGATTTTCTCAATGCAACCAAAATTGAAGAAGTGTTCTGGTTGGTGAAAATTGAGGGCTATACCCAGATCAGGCGTGCCTGTGAAGATCCGCAGATTGTTGCTTACATGCGGGAGGGCGACCAAATGGGCTATCTTTGGGAGCAGGGCTTCTTCGAGGGGGCAGACCCTCAATGAAAACCATAGTATTTTTTCTCGAAGAGCCCTCCGCTGGGGAAATGCTCAACGGGCTTCTGCCAAGCATACTGCCACCGGAATACAGTACAAGATTTATAATTTTCCGGGGAAAGCAGGATTTAGAGAGGCAGTTGGAAAAAAGGCTTCGCGGCTGGCAGTTACCCGATTCGATCTTTGTGGTATTGCGAGATCAGGATTCAGGAGATTGCGAAACAGTCAGGGCCAATCTCAAGGAGATTTGCCGAAGAGCCAGAAATGATGAAGTTCTTGTAAGAGTGGCATGCAGAGAATTGGAGAGTTTTTACTTGGGTGATTTGAAAGCGGTTGAAATGGGGCTTGGACTACGGGGGTTGGCCTCAAAGCAAGGTAGTCGTAAATTCAGAGCGCCTGATAGATTGGGTAGTCCTTCACGGGAGCTTTACAAATTAACTGGCGATCTTTACCAAAAGATAGCCGGGGCCCGAGTAATTGCACCGCATCTTGACCCTCACAATAACCGTTCCCACAGCTTCAATGCCCTTGTGTCAGGAATAAAAAGGCTTGTGGAGGAGTCCTGATGGAGGAAATTTCAAGTTCAGTTTGGCAGCGGAAAGGTTCCTGCGTCATCTTTGATCAAAAAAGTCTTGGTGAGTTCATATCTGCAGGAGCCGTTATTTCTCTTAGAGAGGCATTGAACTGGTCGAACGGAATCCCCGCCACTCCTCCCGTTTCCGGTCGCACCATCCTAATCTCAGGGTTGGAGACAGTCATTGAAATTCTAGACCCTCAAGAGGCAGAAGACTTTCTTCGGAATCGAATAAGGCCGCTTCTGATAAGCCTGCAAAACCGATGGACCGATTGTGGAGTTGTCTTTGGTTTTTCATCACATCCCAAAGCTTTTGAGGAAACCTCGCTGGATGAAGAGGTCCTTTTCCGCCGCCGCGACCGAAAGGCAGTGCGGCTCTCCAAGGGGCTTTGGGACGGAAGCTCCAGTGTAAACATGAAGCGGGTTATTCGTGAAGGCGATCAGCCTGGGCAAGAGGTTATTGTTGGATACTATGTTGCACGGATTTCCTGATATCCACCCCGGCGTGAAGGTAAGGCACCTCGAACTCGGAGACGGTGTTGTCGTGGCCCTCGAACCCACTGGCTACGTCACTGTCTTTTTCCGTACGCATGGTGAGCGGCAAGTATCACTGGAATCTCTTCAGCTTGCCGCTGACCGGTTTGACCAGATTGCGCGGGGCATGGCAGCAGCCACTCCCGAATTAGCCGAAAAGTTATGGCTGGCTTTGGAGGCCGAAGAAATCCCGCTAATGGAAAGCGCCGCCGCGTTGACTTCCGCTAAGGTCGATCTACTGCCTCACCAGGTAGTTCTAGTGCATCGCGTGGCCAATGCTCGACCAAAACGCTTTCTCGTCGCTGATGAGGTTGGACTTGGAAAAACAATTGAGGCGGCGCTCATTCTTCGGGAGCTTGCTTCCAGAGGTGAGCTTCGCCGGGCCATTATGATTGTCCCGGCAGGTCTAGTGGAGAACTGGCGCAGAGAGCTGAACGATGTTTTTAACCTTGATTTTGAGGTATTTGGCAGTGAAGGAGATGTGACTGACAGAAAAACCAATGCTTTCGCAAAACACAATCATCTAATTATCTCAGTGGATACCCTGAAGCGCAGGACACGAGTCAAGAAGTTGCTGGAGGCACATCCCTGGGACATTGCGATTTTTGACGAAGCCCACCACCTCAGTGTTTACCGTTACGGCAATAAAGTTAAAAAAACGGAGAACTTCAAACTTGCCGAAGATATAAAAAATCATAGTCGAGACCTTCTCCTGCTTTCTGCAACACCCCATCAAGGAGACCATTTTCGTTTCTGGATGCTA
>JBEKXG010000272.1:0-7804 GCA_049512295.1 Syntrophobacteraceae bacterium | reverse complement strand
TGAAAAAGGCATGAGGTTGATCCTCTATTCTGAAACCGCTTAACCCTGGCTCCCTTCCGCCCTCAAGAATGGCGGAAGGGAGCTTTACCAACTCTAAACCTTTGACGATTCCCCGTTCGCCGTCATCGTCTCCTCATGGCGTTCATCGGAAGGAAGTTCTTCGGGACCATGGAAAAAGACGAACTGATCAAGCTGGAAGACCGATGCATACAGGAGCAGCCCCCGAACTGCGCCGCTGCGTGCCCTGTCCATGTGGACGTGCGGGCAATGATGGCCGAAGCGGCTCGGGGAAACTTCACGGAGGCGGCAAGAATTTTCAAGAAAACGGTCCCTTTTCCAGGGATCGTAAGCCGGGTCTGCGACCAGCCTTGCAGATCCGTCTGCAAACGGAAGGAAGCCGGGGAACCCCTGGCTGTTGTCGCCATCGAAAAGGCGTGTCTTGATTACGCCGCCGCACTTCCGGAAAAAATCGCGGCACTTCCCAAAAAAGAGAAACGCGTCGCCGTGCTTGGAGGGGGGCTGAGCGGCCTGACCACCGCTTTCGACCTGGCAAGAAAGGGCTATGCGGTGGTGGTCTTCGAGAAGGGGCCGCTCCCGGGAGGCAGCCTGTGGCGCTTCCCCGAAGATAAACTCCCCGGGGATATCATTGCAAGGGACCTGCAAGTCCTGGAGACGGTCGGGGTCGAGGTTCGCCTGAACACCACCGTGGGGAAAAATATCTCCTTCGATGCCATTTGCGGGGATTTTGACGCCGTTTACATCGCTACCGGCGCGGAGGCTTCGGATGTCTTCGGCCTTGCGACTGACGCCGAAGGCCGGATAGCAGCCGATTCGGCGACCCTTGCCACGGACCGGGAAGGTGTCTTTGCAGGAGGCGGTCTCCGCCTGGCCGGGGGGGGAAGGTCGCCGATTCACTCTATTTCAGACGGCAGGATTGCCGCCATCTCCATTGACCGGTTTCTGCAAAAGGTCTCCCTGACGGCCTCCCGCGTGCACGAAGGACCTTTTCCAACCCGCCTCTACACGAGCACGGAAGGCGTCGAACCGCTTGCAGCCACTCTGATGAGCGGCCCCGGCGAAGGCTATTCCAGGGAGGAAGCTTCGCGCTTACCCCAAAAAGTACGTGCGCCAAATCTACAACAATCTCTCCATCGTCATGGGGCACCGCAGCGCGAACAAGCTCATCAACTCGTGCAGCCTTTGCGGTCTCTGTCAGGAGGTCTGTCCCGAGGATCTGCACATGGGGCTGGTCTGCAAAACGGCTCGCGAAACCATGGTAAATCAGGGCAAGATGCCTCCGTCAGCTCACGACTTTCCCTTGCGGGACATGCAGTTCAGCAACGGTGAAAAATGTGCTTTCGCGCGCCGGCAGCCGGGAACGGATCAAAGCCGTTTCATTTTCTTTCCAGGGTGCCAGCTTGCCGCGTCGGCTCCGGAGCATGTGAAGGACGTTTACGCCTTGCTCACTCAGAAGCTCTCAGGCGGAGTCGGCTTCATGTCCCGGTGCTGCGGTGCTCCGGCGGACTGGTCGGGCCGGATGGAGCTTTTTCAATCCACCAGGGAGGATTTCCTGGCCTTGTGGCGGGAAATGGGGAGTCCGCGCCTGATTCTCGCCTGCTCGACCTGCTACGAGATCTTTAAGACCCATCTTCCGGATGTTGCGATCATTTCGCTTTGGGAAATGCTGGACAGCCTGGGCCTTCCTGAAAGCGTAGAGGTAGAGAAGCGCGAAGTCATCGCCGTTCACGACGCCTGCACCACCCGGCATGAGATCTCCATTCAGGAGAGCGTGCGCAACATCCTGCACCGCCTCGGCTTTGAGATCGAGGAATTGCCATTGAGCCGCGACAAAACGGAATGTTGCGGTTATGGCGGACTCATGTTTTTCGCCAACCCGGATCTTGCAAAGAGCGCCATCCGACGACGCATCGAAGAAAGCCCGCGAGATTACCTGGCCTATTGCGCCATGTGCCGGGATTATCTTGCCTTCAGCGGCAAGCGCGCCCTGCACCTTTTGGATCTCATCTTCGGAACCCCGAAGGATGAGGCCGCGCTACGCAAAGGTCCCGTCTATTCACAGCGTCATGAAAACCGGGTCCGGTTGAAAAACGCGATGCTCAGGGAGTGGTGGGGAGAGACCACGGCTGAGGCGCAGGGCTACGAAAGCATCCGGCTGAAGATTTCCGATGAGATGCAAAAACGCATGGAGGAACGGTTGATCCTTGTGGAGGACTTGCAGCAGGTGATCGACGCAGCCGAAAGAACCGGCTACAAGCTCCTTAACCGGAATACCGATCGTTTCATAGCCCACTACAAACCGGCAAGCGTCACGTACTGGGTGGAATACTCCCCTTCCGGTGATGAGTTCGTCGTTCATAACGCCTATAGCCACCGTATGGAAATCGCCGAGGATGTGAAGCCGTGACTCCGCAAGTAGATAGTGTTAAAGAAAAGGTTTGGTTGTGCCTAAAATGCAACCAGCCCCTGGAGATGGCAAAGGTCGGCGTCTCCTACCTGGGAAATACGTTTCCCGTTGACCTGCCGAAATGCTCCGGATGCGGCCAGGTGTATGTCCCGGAAGACCTTGCGCTCGGCAAGATGATAGAAGTCGAGAAGCTCCTTGAAGACAAGTAGGGGCGTCGGGGAAGGCGTCCCGCTGCCAGCCCGCCGCGATTGATAGGCACGCGCAGCGGGACGCCTTACGCCCTGCGGGTCTTACGCATATTAAGGGGCGCCAAAGCGGAGCACGTTAGCTTCTAACGCGCGGAGCTTTCGCCTTGCCTCAAGGCGGGCTTCTGCGATTGTTCAACGCGTGCCTGGCGTACCTGCGCGACGCTGCGGAATGGTTAATCAAAGACTGTGGGCTTTGGCTTCTCCCTCCGCGAAAAAGGTGAGAATGAAGTGGTAATTTATTTTATCAATTGTATGAATTATTCTTCCGGGTGTACGCGAGCCTCACCTACTTGTGTGTAGTTCGTAAGTCTATCTCACGAGAGGTTCATATGTCCTATGCCGGCAAGTGCAAGGTTTACGAGCGAATCGCCGCAGCCGGGGTTACCGGCGGCTTCATCCGTCCGGGCGGGGTGGCGCTGACGGAGCGGGCGCTTGCCCTATGCGCGTTTTCTCCCGGCTCCCGGCTCCTCGACGTGGGGTGCGGGACCGGGGCCACGGTGGAACACCTGATCGGGCGGCACGGATTCTTTGCGGCGGGGGTCGACCCCTCGCTTCCGATGCTCGCGCAGGGACGCGCAAGAAATCCTCATCTGCCCCTGATTCGAGCAGCGGGAGAGAGTTTGCCTTTCTTCGACGGTGAATGGGACGGCGTTCTGGCGGAATGCAGCCTATCGCTTGCCGGGAACCCCGATGCGGCTCTCCAGGAATGCAGGCGGGTTCTAAAGCGCGGGGGCAAGCTGATCCTTAGCGACGTCTATGTACGGAATGTGAGAGCCATTCCGGAGCTTCGGGCATTGTCCCTGGACTCCTGCCTCACCGGAGCGCTGTCACACGATGAACTCATGGGCAAGCTCAAGAACGGCGGGTTTGCCGTTCTTGCATGGGAGGACCATTCTCCGGCGCTGAAACACTTTGCCGCACAGCTCATTCTTTCCCAAGGAGCCGAGGGGTCCTTCTGGTGCTCGCTCACGGACGCCGATCCTCTGGAGGGGTTGAGAATCGAGCAGGCGATCTCAAGTGCCAGGTTCGGATATTTTCTGGCTATCGCAGGAAAGTCTGTAAGCGCCCGGTGCGCGTGAACTTTAAATAGAATGAAGGGTTATACTCGTGACCAGCGACACTGTTCGAATGATCGAACTCGCCCAGCAGGGTTTTTATTGCAGTCAAATCCTGCTCTTTTTGGGCCTTGAGACTCAAGGCAAGAGCGATCCCGACCTCATCAGGGCCATGAACGGCCTTGCAGGCGGGTTGGGGTTTTCGGGTGGCGTCTGCGGTGCGCTCACGGGCGGAGCCTGCCTCCTGGGGCTGTACGCCGGAAGAGGAACCCCCGATGAGGAGGCGGACCCGAAGCTCGACCTCATGATTACGGAACTGGTCGAATGGTTCTCCGAAAAATTCGGTGAAATGTATGGCGGCATCCAGTGTAGCGCTATTTTGGACGACGACCCCGGGAACCGGACGGCACGATGCCCGACCCTGGTAGTGGGCGTCTATGAGAAAGTTAAGAGCCTGCTGGTTGAAAACGGATTCGATTTCTCTCAGGCACGCCCATAATGGAAGAAGTCTTTCTGTCAGAAACTGAAAGCATCTGCCCGGAGTGTTTCACTGCGATCCCTGCGCGTAGGGTTGCCCGGGGAGACCGGGTTCATCTCAGGAAGACGTGCCCGGAACACGGCTCCTTTGAGGCCGTAATCTGGCGGGGTCTTCCCGCCTGCTCATCCTGGGTCAGGCCCAAAACCCCCTCTTATCCCGAGAACCCTTCCTGTCCTGTTGAGAAAGGGTGTCCCCTGGACTGCGGCCTTTGCGCCGAGCATCGCCAGCACACGTGCACCGGGCTTATCGAGGTAACCCAGCGTTGCAATTTACACTGCGTCTTTTGTTTTGCCGATGCGGGAAATAATCCTGTGGCCGATCCGACACTGGAAGACCTCGAAGAACAATTTGACCGGCTGTTTGCCTCCGCAGGTCCCTGCAATGTGCAACTCTCCGGAGGGGAACCGACCCTGCGCGACGACCTGCCGGAAATCGTCGTCCTGGCACGATCAAGAGGATTTTCGTTCATTCAAATCAACACGAACGGTCTGCGTTTGGCAAAGGACCCTTCTTACGTGGAGGCACTTAAGGAGGCCGGCCTCGCGTCGGTCTTTCTTCAGTTTGACGGCATGGACGACACCGTTTACCGCAAGCTTCGAGGGCGGGATTTGTTTCGGGAGAAGCGGCTTGCGATCGAGCACTGTGCCGGGCACGGAATCGGCGTGGTTCTTGTGCCGACCCTCGTTCCGGGAGTGAATACGGATCAAATCGGGGCCATTATCGAATTTGCGCTACAGGAGCTTCCCGCAATCCGCGGCGTCCACTTTCAGCCCGTAAGCTACTTTGGGAGATACCCCAGTCCGCCCGGGGATGAGGATCGCATCACCATCCCTGAGATCGTCACGGAAATTGAAACCCAGACGGGCGGGAGAATCAGGGCGGAGCACTTCAAGCCTCCCGGATGTGAAAACGCTCTTTGCTCGTTCCATGGGAACTTCGTGCTCCTGACCGATGGAGGACTCAGTCCCTGGACGCGTTGCCAGTCCGGGGACTGCGGCTGTAAACCCCTTCAGGCGGCCGAGGGCGCGGCGAAAGCACGCCGGTTCGTCACTCAATTTTGGGCGCGGCCAAAGGAAGGACCATTGTCTTCCGTGAGGGTCAACGCTCCAAGCCTTGGAGCCTGGGACGACTTCTTGATCCGCGCCCGAACGCATTCGCTCTGCGTTTCGGGTATGGCCTTTCAGGACGCATGGACTCTGGATTTGGAGCGTCTCAGGGATTGCTGCATTCACGTCGTGCACCCGGATGGGCGGTTGATCCCGTTTTGCGCCTATAACGTCACGGACAGCGCGGGACGTTCCTATTACAGAAAGGCGCCGGCCGGAGGAGCGGCATGAAGATCACTCCACTGGAAGGATGGATCTCCCAACATATCGGTGCAAACGGCGCAAGGCTGAGCCGGGAACGAATCGAGGCCTGCCAGCTTGGGAGGCTTCGGGAGACTATCGATTGGGCTAAAGCTCGCAGCCCATTTTACCGGGAGCGCCTGGCGAGTGTTTCGGGGCGGGATCTATCGAGTCTTGAGGATCTCGCAAGATTTCCCTTCACAACGGATGAGGACATCCGGCGGCAGCCCCTCCGGTTTCTCTGCGTCTCGCAGAGTGAAGTGAGCCGCGTCGTGACGCTCCAAACGTCCGGGACGACAGGCGATCCCAAGCGGATTTTCTTTACGGCCGACGACCAGGAACGGACCATCGACTTTTTCCATCACGGCATGGCGACGCTCACCGGTCCCGGTGAGCGCATCCTGATCCTTTTGCCCGGCGCTCTGCCGGGCAGCGTCGGAGACCTCCTCGTGAAGGGGCTTGAACGATTGGGTGCGGTCGGCGTTCCTCACGGACTCGTCCGGCAAGCTTCTCAGACACTGGCGGTCATGGAGAAGGAACGAATCGACACCTTGGTGGGTATTCCGACGCAGGTGCTTGGGTTGGCAAGATTTAGCGGTGGGAGGGCTGCTCCCGGAAGCGTGCTGCTAAGCACGGACCACGTTCCGGATGCCGTTTCGAAAGAATTCCGGCGCATCTGGGGCTGCGAAGTCTACACTCACTACGGTATGACGGAGATGGGTTTTGGGGGCGGCGTGGAATGCGAGGCAAGGAAGGGCTATCATCTGCGAGAGGCGGACCTTTATATCGAAATCGCGGACCCCGGGACGGGAAGCCCTGTTTCGGAGGGCAAACCAGGCGAGGTGGTTTTCACCACTCTCACTCGGCGGGGAATGCCCCTCATCCGTTACCGCACAGGCGACGTCAGCCGATTTGTGCCGGACCCCTGTCCCTGCGGAACCGTGCTCAAAACCCTGGCACGGGTCAAGAACCGCCTGCGCTCCATCTGCCCCCTGGCACAGGGCGGGTGTCTCAGTATGGCGGACCTCGATGAGGCGATCTTTCCCGTTGAGGGGGTGGTGGATTTTAGCGCATCCCTCACTCGCGAGAAGGGTCCGGATCGGTTGCGGATTAAGGCTCAGGTGACGCGACCCGATAATCGACGAGCCTCTGCCGAAATTCAAGAGGCCCTGAACACCCTGCCTGTGATACGATCCGCCCTTCGGGGGGGAGCGCTGACTCTGGATGTAAGCCTTCTGCCCGAAGGACATGCCCTCACGAGGGATAGCGCCAAAAGAGTCCTTCTGGATTTGCGGGACTGAAATACATTCGATAAGGACAGCAATGAGGAGTCTCGTCATGAGCATTTTCAAAAGCATTGTGGGGTTATTGAGGGCGAATGAGAGCTTCGTCCTCGCGACTATTCTCAGCCGGTGCGGGTCGGCGCCGCGGGACGTGAGTTCGCGGATGATCATCCGCTCCGACGGCTCTATCATCGGCACCATCGGGGGAGGTATCCTGGAAGCTACGGTTCAAAAGCAGGCCAAAGAGCTCTTCTTATCCCGGAAAACCCTGGTCCGCAGGTTCTCACTCAATCGTGAAGGCCCCGCGCCCGTCGGGATGATCTGCGGAGGCGAGGTGGACTTTCTCCTGCATTTAGAAGATGCCTCCCAGCCAGATCGACTGGCCCTGTATGAGGAAGTGCAGGCATTTTTGGATTCCAGGAAGCGCGCATGGCTGGTCGTGAGGCTTCCCGACGCCGAGGTCAGCGATGGGATCCCCCCAACCTATGTGCTCAAAGATACTGGAGCTTCGCTGGAAGCCGAGGGGCTGCCCCGGCTCAGGGAACTCCTCGTGGAAGTTAGCGCTGCCCCGTCGGCGGTTGTGGAGTATGAAGGAAAGCGCTTCTTCATCGATCCGTTGTCATCGGAAGGGACGGTCTATATCTTCGGCGCCGGCCACATCGGGCAGAAACTGGCGGAATTGACCACGTTTGTGGGCTTTCGCACGGTGGTTCTCGACGATCGGGAAGAATTTGCCAACAGCGAGCGGCTTCCTTTCGCCGACGAGGTCCTTGTCCTCGATTCCTTCGAGAAGGCCCTGAGCGGGCTGGACATCGACGAGGAGAGCTATCTGGTCATCGTGACACGGGGACACGCCCACGATAAGACCGTCCTGGGACCGGCCCTGGCGACGAAAGCCGGATACATCGG
>JBEKXG010000271.1:0-6704 GCA_049512295.1 Syntrophobacteraceae bacterium | reverse complement strand
CCAGGTGGTGGCGAATGGCCCTGATAGGCATCTCCCACGGCCAATTGGGTTTGCCGATTTTGAAACTCTCAATCTCTCGAATATCCGTTTCGATACCTCCCGAAAGTGTCAAGCCATCCGGAATCCCGCCCGCTGCCTCCAAATCCTTGCGTATATTTGAGAGAAAAAGTACCAAGTGTTCACGTTTTTCAGCGTCATCATTTCTAAAGTATCTGGTGCGGGGCAGGAATAGGTTGTGCCTCTGTATGTAGAGCAAGGACACCGAGACTAAAAACAGCACTGCGTAGAAGAGTCTAAGGTAGGAGATGCTTACACCCTGACCGCTTGTCGCGAACTGAACTGACTCGTATATCGCCTGGGCTGCCCAGTTTGCACTTAAAACAGCAAGCGCCGCATTACCCCAAGGGAGAATCTCCTTAAATTTTGATGACTTGTATCCTCGCATTTACTTGTGCTCCGAGGCCGGCCTTCTCTCAGCGACTCACTAAGAAGGGGCATGAACTTTCCTTTGGTTTACCCAGACTCCGGTCACCCAAGGCGCCTCTTTCCTCCGAAATCATGCCGGACCTTAACACTTTGTTCCGGCCGTCCGCTTTCCGCGCCTTTGCCAATCACCGTTCCAACCTAATGCGCCTGTGGAGCGTCTATAAGACTCGTCTCGCGTCATCAAATCCGGCAGAGGTTTTTGCATATTGCGAAACGGGCAGTACGAGAGCGGTGATCCGATCTGGGTATAGAATATTTCGGTATGTGCCAGGATCAGAAATCTGTAATTCTTTAAGGTGATCCCAGGTTCCATGCCTCTCTATATCCCGATCCAAATTCTTGTCCAGGATTGAGAGGTGAAAAGCCTCTTCAACTGGGTGTAGCTGAGCCAAGAGCAGTAATGCGGCCGACATGACTTTGCGCCCACCGGCGAGATTCAAGTAGATCCGATATCCATCCATCACATACCTATCGACAATCTCCTTCATCTTCTCCATAAATCTGTCCAGATCCTTCTGGCCTCTGATATCGTGCGCAGCAAATTCCTCATATGACATGCGATGCTGGAGACACGCTTGACGTTCTAGCAGATCCCTACAGTTACGCCGGATGCCCTCATTTTGAGGGGCCACAACAACCACTTGTTTCATCACGACAGCGGGAGTTCGAACGTGTTCATAGAAGTGGACGGCAGACGTCACGACGCCAGGGGACTCACCTAGTGTAGAAATGAGGACGGCTGGCGCAGGGACCGACGCAACACCACAATGTTCTAATATTCTCTGCCAAAGGAAATCCATCTGGTACTGATTTGTCGCTGTGGTTATGATGTGCAATCGTACGCGTGATGGCGGAACGGAGGAAATTGGGAACATGGTTTCAAATCGAGAGGTCATGCCGTGAATGTGCCGATCATAACAATGCGGACCCGTGCTCGCGTCCTTTGACTTGCGATCCCCTCCGAAATGATGTTCCGTCTCACAAATTTGGGGAATTGCCCTCATTAAGGCGTCAGATAATTGCTTCGCCAGCCTTTTCTCATCATCGGTTAAGATACATTTAGGGTGATCTAGGCGTTTCGGCGAGTCTTTGTAATTTTGGCTAACGCAGGGTGGGGCCTGAAATTGAGGCTTAACCCCGCAATAGTTAAAAATAGCCCTTCGGACATCATCAAAGGTTATAGGGTTAGCGGCCTTCTGTAGCTCAGCCATCACTGAATCAATAATATTTCGGTCGAAAGAGCACCGAAACGGGATCTCAACCAGGGTGGTGGCTTGAGACCCAGGATGAAAAGCGGCCTGTATGTCTGGAGCATCAGAACCTTCAACTTCTGTCAGGAATTCCAACAAAGTATCGTCGTCGCGAAGAGATAGCGCCGTTTTGTTGGCTATTAGGATGGAATCATTGAGCAGAATGTGAAAAATGCCTTTAACGGGCAAGATCTGTGCAGCCAGCACCATTAAGGCGGCCATGGACTTTCGACCGCCAGCGATGGCGTAGTAGACGTCCTCCCAGTAGCAATAGTCCGACGTCGCTTGGACCACCGCACGATAGAAGGCAGTTGCTTCGGTTTCCGAAGAAATGTCTTCCAAATCGTCCAACAGACCGTCACCAGTTCTCCACAGTATTTCACGAGGATAGTCAGGGTTTGCTGACGAAGATGTTAAGAGCGAGAAATCTTTCCGGTGCTCCAAGAAGCCAGCTGCTTTTATGGCCCTCGCCAGGCGCAATTTCCCGGGGACGAGAATTACCAGTCGATCAAAAATCAGATGCTTATTATCCCTGAGGTGATCCAAGGTCTCTGTAATAACGGCGGGTGATTGGCCCATCGACGCGATGAGGGTGGTCATTTTATTACCCCTTCCAAATTGATCAGCCGCTTAATGAAGGTAGCTCCAGGGTAGGTACGGAGAACATAGTACTCGCAGCCGAATTCTAATGGCTGTTCGACTGACGTCCAGAAGATATTGCCATCCTCTCCACGTAGGCCGGCTCGGATAGTGCCATCGTAGTACATAGTGGAACATCTTTGAATTCCCACGTCAGGGAAAATTTGGTTTGCTCTTAAATGCTCGATCATTTCGCACACCTTACCAATCGTCTCGAGTGCACTGACAGATTTGCCTCGTGTGTCGTGAATAATGGCGTTGCGTTCCTGTATGGTAAGTTCCAGGTTGCCATAGTGGGGGATGTCTGGAAGCTGTGGGGTCAGTCGGTCCCTTTCACTGAGCGGGACCAGCAAATACTCCCTTCCGAAGGTTTTAACAAAGAGTTTCTTCTCACCGTCATCGCGTTGTTGAATAACAATGTCTATCTCGCGGAATACGGCTTGCAAACTCCCGAGAGTTGCTGTGCCCTTCTTTAGGCGTTCACAAAGACTCGCGTGGATTTTTGAGCCCCATTTTGACATAAACGTTTCCGAGGGATGATTCGAAAAACGCCATGTCGCATAAACAAAAAGAAGCTCATAAAAAATCCTTTCCAATAATTGGAATATGCCTACACAAACGCCCTTAACTATAACGGGATCGAGACGCGACTTCTCGGCTCTTGACCTTAATTCACTTGCGGCTGTTTGAAAATGCATTATTCCTTCAGAAAGGTTTGTGAACCGAGACGGGAGCCCTAACCTATCGATTATGATCGGAATAAGTTCTAATGGCTCCTTGTCTCGTTCTTTCTCTGGTATCTTCAGATCTTTGGCTGCTTTGTAAATACTCTCTTTGCTGAATAATTCTTCAAATCGTTCTTCAGGGGACACTTCTTCTCCATTTCTATACCGAAGATAGTCCCTGAGGTAGTTATCAACACCCTTTCCGCCAAAACGCTTCTCAATTCCTTTGACGTACTTTTTGCAGTGGCGCTTTACAAGCCTTAGAAATCTTTCGTAGGGATCTGAAATGTTCTCAATCTCGTTTGTGAAGGCTGTATTAGCCACACCTGCTCCAGATCATAGAAGTCGACAGGCCCACCCGATAATTGCCTTGGCATCAGCAACGGATAGATCATAGACTCCTTCCGAGTCAAAGGCCAAACGTATGTTCTGATAATAACCGGCCGTTCGATTGGTACGACATAGCGATGATGTCGGCAAGATTTGGAGGAGATCGCGTAACATCGCCAGGTTGTTATGCGTGCAAAGGTACGCATAGATCTTCTTGACTTCATTGGGATCGACGCCATCCACAGTGAAGGTGCGGTCACCTTTACCTACTCGTGTCCTGGCCTCCGTCAATACCTTCCTAAGGCGTTCGGCTCGTTCTTGAATTGCCTTGCAATTATGGATGGGCATTTCCTCGTCCCTTCGTCAGTACATAGCAAATGGACATTTCCGCACAGTGGGGTAATTCCAGATGGTTTTCAGTCTCTGGAAAGAATTCGTTAAAATGAGGGGATTGTCGGCTCTCCATATCGTATCAAGATATGAGGCTAAACTCTGAGATTCGAGTACCTCGGGCTTCGCAGAATATGAAACGAGGTCTTGAGTCATCTGCCGTATCTCCAACCGTACAGCTTTGACTCGGAAACTGCCGAAGCACACTGGTTTTGCTCCGCCCATTTTCGGAATTAAGCCCCCGATAGCACCGACGGAAACTAGCATAAGCCCAAGCTCATGCTCTGAAAGATTCTCAAAACCCATTTCACATTCCCATACGCTCCCAGCCTCTATGACGCGGACCGGCTCCTTACCCCGGGATGGTTCGCCATGGAAGTAGAACTTGCGCCCCCTGTATTGTCCAGTGGTGTCTTTGTAAATCCTGGAGTCAGGGCGCGGACCATAGAGCGGAGGTATATTCCTAATCCCCGTCTTCCCGCTTTTAAGGATTGAGTCGGTGAAATGCACCCTTCCTTTAAAACCCATTGCCCCAAACAGGCTACAGGTCGGGCACAGTTTGCCTTTGCCGTCCTTCACCTCACACTCGCGCAACCCGTTGATAGAGAGCCGCTTTGCTGATGTCTTACACACACATGACCGGGATATGGTCTCAGCAACCATCCTGAATACTCCCTTCAGGGACGACCCGGGGATGACCCTTTTCCCGTTGACCTCGATAAATTCACGAACAACCTCCCCTTTTTCAACCGTCCAAATTCCCGAGCCAATATGCAAAGGGGTAAGGGTCTTGATTTCAAATACTGCTTTACCGGACGAGGCATCCCCAAACCGGTCGTGCCCGGTGAGTGCTCTGAGTTCAGGCTTCGATTCAAAAGGAACAATATCAAAAGGTTTAGGGGCAAGTTCAGACTTCCTCATATCACCACCTCTTTGAACCTGGTATACAAAACGAACCCATTCCGACGGTAATGGAGGACCTTTATCAGCTTAAATTTTCCGTCGTTGTCGGCCCGAAGAAAAATGACTTTCTCTTCTTCGTCTATCTCAAACTGACCGTCACTGACTTCTTCCGCGAGCCAAAACCTGCTGCCTTCCCATCGCAATTCGTATTTTGGGCCGAATATGCGCCCGTACTGATAAGGAAAACCAATGCGGTCAACGGGCGGAATTCCATTTCCGATGGTGATTTTGTTAGGCTGTTCCCAAAAGCTGCAGCAACCATCGGAAAACCATTTTTCTAATTCAGCCGCTGACGGTCTCGAAACGGGGCTTATCTTGCCTTTTTTCATGAGCTTACCCCTTGGTTGAGAAATACTTTCCAGCACGGCGATTTTTCACTGACAATCGATGCAAACGGGGAGTCATCTTTCCAAGAATATTTTGTTCGCAAGCCGTGGGTCTCAGGGCTCATATCTATATCCACAAAATCGTTTTCGAGAAAGCGATACTCGCGGCGCAAAGAATCATCCATGCCGACACCCCACAATTGCCCTTCCACGGCCGGTTTCTTAGTATAAGTAATCTCAATGGAGAGCACTTTCGCACTCACCCTTCCAAGCCCTCTAGATTTGGCAAAACCGAGCTGGACATAGCCTTCGTCCAGATCCCTGAGAGCCACACCAACCAGACCGAATTGCCATAGCTGAAAGTTGCTCAGGAAAATATCACAGCGAAAGGTTCCGCTTGTCACAACTTCATAGTCGAATAGACCGCCCTTGAGAGCCGATGCAGTGACACGGTCAATTGCCACGCCGGTACGTTTTTCAGTCTTGTACTCCGCTTGAGCGTGTCCATCTGTGAAGAGCACACGGCTCGCGATTTTCGTGGACCCATACATCTTGCAGGCGTAACAGCTATATAGGCTGTAAAGGATAGAGCCCGCTCCGGATTCGGTATTCTCAGGTTCCTTGTCGTTCTTCCTGCCGCAACTCCCCACAAATTTACCATCCCACTGCTTGTTGGTCATCAGAGGGTCGCAGCACGGAATATCCAGGGAGCGCAATATCTTCTCCGTGTAACTACGTAAAACCCCTTTCAGGCTGCTGCCCGGAATATAAACGACCTCCCCATGCTGAGGATTATGAGTGCGCACGAAACTCATGTCTGGAAGCGCTGGATCAGCGTTTTCCATCCCTGACTTGATCAGCAGGGGTGTAATAGGAGTCACGTCCACTGTGATTCTAGCCTGATTGAATAGTCTTTTATGCATGCGGAGTTTCCTCCTCGGTCTTTACTGGTGCAAACCTCTGCCGTAACGCACTCATAGCGTTCACTCTTAAAGTTGTGATATCAATCGACTCCGGTCCGCTACCCAGAACGGCCTCCAACGTGCTTCTTTCAATCGTCTCCATATTTATTCTAATTCTACCCAAGCCTCTGGAGGCTAACCCCCCAAGCCTGAGGTGGCCTTCATTGAATAGGTCGAAACCCAGGAGGATTAGCCCCAGT
This sequence comes from Syntrophobacteraceae bacterium, assembly GCA_049512295.1. GTDB lineage: Bacteria > Desulfobacterota > Syntrophobacteria > Syntrophobacterales > Syntrophobacteraceae > SbD1. The sequence continues at coordinate 433 of JBEKXG010000271.1, read as the reverse complement.
TCGTACTCCTCAGGGTTTTCAATGATCATCTCCAAGCCAAATTGGGTCCCAGTCGGCACAACCTCGGCGTCGAATTTACCCTGATGCCTAGCGGTGCCGGTGTCCCTGTCGATAGCCACAAAGTCGCGCAGTTCGATCCGGGAAAAGGCAATAGGTTCACCGGATTCGTTGTACAGAAGTTGTGAATCCTTTATGAACACCTTACTGGCAAAAAAAGGCGATCCAAATAGGCGGCAAACGTGGCAGGAGTGATCAAATACGTGCTGCTCATATCCATCCTCCTGAAGCAGGTCCTGTTTCCTATGAGTGCTCATGGGATAGAGGGTTTCTATGTACTCTTCTCTCTGTTCGACGCAAGCCTTTCCAGAGACAAGATCGCAACTCCAGAGAGCATTCTTGTCTTGCATCGCCCGAATTAGCGCTTCCAAGGATG
>JBEKXG010000270.1:0-6705 GCA_049512295.1 Syntrophobacteraceae bacterium | reverse complement strand
TGGGCATCGATTTCGAGCCGCGAGCAAACTTCTGTGCAGAGCTGATCGGCCCCCTGCTTGTCAGCCTTGTTCACCACGAACACGTCGGCTATTTCCATGATGCCGGCCTTCATGCTCTGTATCGCGTCTCCAAGGCCAGGCACCAGAATGAGACACGTGGTATCGGCAATGCCGATTATGTCGATCTCATCCTGTCCGACGCCGACGGTTTCTATTATGATTACGTCCTTGCCGAAGGCGTCCAGGACCTTCACCACGTCTCCCGTGGCTTTGGCCGTGCCTCCGAGAAATCCCCGGGTAGCCATGCTTCGGATATAAATCTCGGGATCATTGCTGAGTTCGCTCATCCTGACCCTGTCCCCAAGCAAGGCGCCCCCTGTAAAAGGGCTTGAGGGGTCCACGGCAATGATCCCGATCTTGAGGCCGCTCTTTCGGATGACGCGCGCCAGCTTGTCCGTAAGAGTACTTTTACCGGCCCCCGGCGACCCGGTAATTCCGACTATGTACGCTTTTCCCGTGTGCGGGTAGAGCTTTGCCATGCATTCATACGCCCTGTCATCCTCGTCCTCGAGCCAGGAAATGAGGCGCGCGGCCGCCCGAGGAGAGCCTTCCAGGATTTGGGCCGCGTAATCAAAGGACATAGTGGTTAATTCCTTTCAGGGCGAAAAAACTTTTGGAACCCGCCCGCGTTTGCGGACGGGTCCCTGAGGTGTCCAGGCAATCAGTCGAACGGGAAACCCCTTGAACTGAGCCGTTCTTAGCGTTCGCGCACGTTGCTTTGAATGAATATGACGATCTCTTTGGTCGGAGTGCCCGGTCCAAAAATGGCGGCCATGCCGGCCTTTTTCAGAAAATCGTAGTCTTCCTCGGGAATAATGCCGCCGCCGACAAGCAGCACGTCATTGAGACCCTTCTGTTTCAAGAGTTCCACGACTCTCGGAAAGAAGTAGTTATGAACTCCCGAGAGGCTGCTCATGCCGACAACGTCGGCGTCTTCCTGTTCGGCCGCCGTAACTATCATTTCAGGGGTCTGGCGAAGCCCTGTGTAAACGACTTCCATACCCGCCTCAGCAAATATCCTTGCCAAGAGTTTGGCGCCGCGGTCATGTCCGTCCAGACCGGGCTTTGCCATAATCATCTTAATTTTTGTGGCCATGGAATTTTCCTCCAATATAGCTGTGTCAACTGTTGGGACCAGTCTTTATACGAATTCTTTCGGCCGGTACTCACCATAGACTTCGCGCCACACGTCGCAGACTTCGCCGACGGTGGCCTTGGCTTTAACGGCTTCGACAACATAAGGCATGACATTTTCATCCGTCTGAGAAACCTCGCGCAGTTTGTCAAGGGCAGCTTTCCACTTTGCCTGGTCTCTTTCCGCGCGGTACTTTTTAAGCTCGGCGGTCTTAATTTCGCCAACGGACATGTCCACCTTGAGAAGACCGGTCGGAGGAGGCTCTTCCATGGTGTACTTGTTTATACCGACATAGATGCGCTCATTGGATTCGATCTCTTTCTGGAACCGGTAGGAGCTGTTCTGAATTTCTTTCTGGATGTAGCCCTGCTCGATTGCGGCGAGCGTCCCGCCCATGGCGTCGATCTTTTTGATATAATCGTCGATCTCCGCTTCGATCTTGTCGGTCATGTTCTCGACATAGTAGCAGCCGGCAAGCGGATCGATGGTGTCGGTCGCCCCGCTTTCCTCTGCAACGATCTGCTGAGTGCGAAGTGCCACGGTAACCGCCTGCTGGGTGGGCAGACAAAGGGCTTCGTCATAGGAGTTCGTGTGCAGCGACTGTCCGCCGCCGAGGGCCGTGGCGTAAGTCTGCAGACCCACTCGAACGATGTTGTTCAAAGGCTGCTGAGCCGTAAGCGTGACCCCGCCGGTCTGTACGTGGTAGCGCAGCATCATGGAGCGTGGGTCTTTTGCCTTGAAGCGGTCTCTCATGACCTTTGCCCAATACCTGCGGCCGGCGCGGAACTTGGCGACTTCCTCGAGCACGTTTGTGAAAGCGTTGAAGAAGAAGCTAAGCCTCGGGGCGAAAGTATCGACGTCCATACCGCGCTCGACACAGGCCTGGGTGTAGGCGATACCGTCGGCCAGGGTGAAAGCCATTTCCTGGGCGGCCGTCGATCCGGATTCACGGATATGATAGCCGCTGATGCTGATGGAATTCCACCTCGGAACATTTTTCTGGCAGAACTCGATCAGGTCGACCGTGAGCCTCATCGTTTGCTTGGGCGGATAAATATACTGGCCGCGGCAGATGATCTCCTTCAAGACATCGTTCTGGATGGTCCCGCCGACCTTATCCCAGGACACGCCCTGCTCCTGGGCGATTGCCAGATACATCGAGAGCAGTACGCCTGCCGGGGCGTTCATGGTCATCGAGGTTGTGACCTTGTCCAGAGGAATCTGGTTAAACAGAATCTTCATATCATCGATGTGGTCGATTGCCACACCAACCTTTCCGACTTCACCCATGGAAAGGGGGTGGTCGGAATCGTAGCCGGCCTGGGTCGGAAGCTGGAATGCAACGCTAAGACCGGTTTGGCCCTGCTGGAGCAGGTAGCGGTAGCGCTCGTTGGTGCCCTTGGCGTCTCCAAATCCCGCATACTGACGCATCGTCCAGTAGCGGCCCCGGTACATGGTCGGCTGCACGCCCCGGGTGAACGGAAACATTCCCGGGTAGCCGAGATCGCGGTCGTAGTCCAGCCCTTTTACGTCCAGAGGAGTATAGAGCCTTTCGACCGGGGTCCCGGAAATCGTGGTAAAGACAGGCTTTGCTTCGGGCGACTTCGAGAGTGTCTTTGCAACAGGTCCCTGGTCCCACTTTTCTTTACCAGCTTGAATTTTTTGAAGTACCTTCTCATCGAACATAAGTACCCTCCTCAACGGCGAAATTCCACACGACACCCCGCTGGTTGCATCAGCGGAATCTGTTAAAATGAAGCACGAACCGCAACACAGTTCGGCACCCTTGGCCATTTTCCCGGATGTAGAAAAATGAACCCGAGCCTGAACAATTAACGAGAATGGGTTGGAAACGAACACGCGCCACTCTGCCCCGCCTGGCCGCAACAGTTAGGACAGGAGATAGTGAAAATACTTTCAACGTCCACCTATAGCAGCAGTTCCGATGTGGGTCAACATCAATTGATGTGGAGATCGTGAAAAAAAGTGAATGGCTGCCCCGCAAATTCAACAAAACAATCCACAATGGCTCCGGGGCGGCATGCGCCGCAAATCGGACGTCAGATCTCAGGCACCGATCAATCTCCGTTCACTCAGGGAGACAGGCTCATGGCAATTCCAATTTTCACATGCCGGTGGTCCGATCTCCCCAACTCATGCAGCCGCCGCATTTCAAAAACTTAAATTATTCACATGGGATACACGACGTTCACACATTTTTCTCTTGACAGATTGTGAAAATATATTCTATCATTGCTCTGTTGATGCTTCCCCGTTCACTTACTCTTTTGCCTCCGGAGGAACAACCATGCTTGCCTTTGCAAAAACCGTCGAAAGCCCCTGCAGAAACTGCGAATACATTGACCAGGACAAGGATGAATGCGCAAAAGACTGCGTCAGATTAAACGCCTTTCAGTCCGCAATCCTGCGCCATGACGAGATCAATATCAAGAACTTCCAGATCCGGCCCATCGCGGCCGGGAAGGCCGTATAGCGAAGGCGGCCCGCAAACCAGGGCGCACGAGTCAAGGAGGCGGCAATCACTAGCCGCCTTCTTCATTTTAGATGCCCCGCCTTGGACCGGTTTTCCCATTGACCTGCTCACCGGTTGCAGCCGATTATTTCCCCTTTATTCTTGCCTCCATAGTCGCCTGTGGTAAATTACCAGCTTATCAAATACCTTAGCCCCATGATTCGAGGAGAAATGGATGCCCATTGCAATTAAGGAGGTATCGCTTCGCAATATCCTCTCATTTGGACCCCAAGGATTGAGCATTGGTCTCGGGAGCCTGAATGTATTAATCGGTCCAAACGGTTCCGGTAAATCGAATCTTATCGAGGTATTTGCTCTTCTGCGCTCGAGCCCTGCCGATTTGCGTGCCTTTATCCGCGAAAACGGCGGGGTAGACGAATGGATTTGGAAGGGAACGCCAAAAGAGCCGGCATCGATTGACGCTGTATTCAGTTATCTCATGGGGCCGCGGCCTTTAAGACATGTGTTGGAATTTCATTCTGAAGGAGAGCGCTTTAGACTTGATGATGAGCGAATCGAGGAGCTTCCCGCTCATGCTGCAGTGCGACCTTACTATTATTATCGCTACATGGGAGGCCGCCAAGTACTCTACACTGCGGCTGGAGAACGCGAATTGGGGGGCGAGGCGGGCGAGCTCGATCAGTCTGTCCTGGCGCAAATTCGAGACCCGGATTCCTACCCCATGCTCTTTTATTTGGGATCTATTTATGAAAAGATCAGAATCTACAGAGAGTGGACCTTTGGGCGCAACGCGATTTTTCGCGAACCGCAAAAAGCGGACATGCGCAACGACCGTCTTGAAGAGGATTTCTCGAACCTGGGTCTTTTTTTGAATAGACTCCGCAGGATACCCAAGGCGAAAACTGCGATCCTTGAAGGCTTGCGTGATTTATACGAGGAATTTTGTGACTTCGACATAATCGTAGAAGGAGGAATCGTTCAGGTATTCTTCGCCGAGGGCGAATTCGCTATCCCTGCCCCCAGGCTCTCGGATGGAACCCTGCGCTATCTATGCCTTCTGGCCATCCTGTGTGACCCGGCGCCACCCCCGCTTGTGTGTATCGAAGAACCGGAACTCGGGCTTCATCCGGATATCCTGCCCAAATTAGCCGACCGGCTGGTCGATGCTTCCGAACGCACCCAACTGATTGTCACGACCCATTCGGACATTCTGGTCGATGCGATGAGCGAGAGACCCGAGGCGGTAATAATTTGCGAAAAGCATTCGGGACAGACCAGTATGGAACGCCTCAACGAGCAGAAGCTCTCCGCCTGGCTGCAACAATACCGCCTTGGCGAACTTTGGACTCGAGGTGAGTTGGGAGGTACTCGTTGGTGAAAGTAGGCATCTATGTAGAGGGGGCGGTGAAGGCAAGGCACTTCGTAGTGACTGCCGCGAAGGGTTCAGGAAACTTATCGAGAAAGCCGGTTTTCGAGGTCGAATGCCGCGTATCGTTACCTGCGGAGGGAGACAACACGCATTTGACATGTTCCGGACGGCCATTGGAAGAGAACAGGGCTTCCATCCAATACTCCTCGTTGACAGCGAAGACCCCTTGGACCCGCAGAGTGAACTTGTTCACGGCACGGCTGCCGCCTGGAATCATCTCCAATCCCGCGATGGCTGGACCCGCCCTCAAGGGACGGACGACGACCAGGCACAAATGATGGTCACCTGCGTGGAGACGTGGATGGTGTCAGACAGGCAGGCCCTGCATAAAGTCTTTGGAGCCGGGCTTCAGACAAGCGCTCTCTTGCCGGTGGACGACTTGGAACACAGATCGAAATCTGACGTGCAGCGGGCGCTAGAAAATGCGACACGCGATTGCGGCCCGAATAAGGCTTACCTAAGGGAAGAAGGTCTTTTCAGGTTTTGGCTGAGCTGAACCCCGGCACTCTTATGGACCTTCCGCACTTTGAGCGACTGATAGAGGCCCTTAACAGCCGGTTACCCGAGAGGGAAGGCGGCATTCCGGAGTGCAGAGGAACATGAAACCGTTTACTCTGGTCTTCGGCCATCGCAGGCCTATAGAGACAACTTCGAGGCCCTTTCCAGTATCCCGGTTCTTTTCAGCCATTCCATGCTCGAAGATACAATAAACGGACCGTTGAGCAAATTTTCCTTGTTATAAACGAAGGGCTTTCCAGACAAATCGAGCATAACTCCCCCGGCGGCGGTGACGATAGCCTGGCCGGCCGCCGTATCCCATTCCCAGGTGGGACCGAACCTCGGGTAAAAGTCGGCTTCCCCTCCGGCTACGGCGCAGAACTTGAGGGCGCTCCCCCGGTTCATGATCTGATAGGAAGTGATTAGAGACAGTAACTCCTCCAGCCCCGGGGCCGGATGAGAGCGGCTTCTCAGGACCCGCACGGGCTGGTTGGCGGAAACTTGCGAAACCTTTAAAGTCCTGCGCCCGGTATCCGAAATTTCCCAGCAGCCTTCGCGCACGTCCGCCATGAAAAGCCGGCCTGTCACCGGGATATGGATTACCCCCGCCACCGGAGTGGAATCTTCCACCAGGGCGATATTCACAGTGAATTCGCCGTTTCGCTTAACGAACTCCTTTGTTCCGTCAAGCGGGTCAACAAGCCAGAACCGGTCCCAATTCCTCCTGGTATCGAAGGGGACCCCCTGCCCCTCTTCTGAAATAAGGGGGATATCAGGGTAGCGGGACTGCAGAGAATCGGCGATTATCCTGTGCGAACGCATGTCGGCGAGTGTAAGCGGGGAGTGGTCGTCCTTGCACTTAACCTCGAAATCGGCGCCGTAGACTTCCATAATGGCCTTACCGGCCTCCCTGGCAACGCCCGCAAGAAAATCAAAATCGAGCATCTGAGAACCCCCTGACTCCAATTAGTTAGTTTCCATCCGGAAAGGGTCCTTTTCCGCCCTGGCGGTGTCAATCTTCGGGCTTCCTTGTGCGGCGTACCCAAGTACGCCTCCGCGCAACCCCTCGATTTCCTAGCCAGAACGGAA
>JBEKXG010000269.1:0-6713 GCA_049512295.1 Syntrophobacteraceae bacterium | reverse complement strand
CAGGAAGGAAACTCTGCTAAGAACTCTTGGGGAAGGAAGCGGTCGGAGTCACAATCTCGACCTTGGATCTACAGTTCTTTCCTGTTAATCCTGTTAATCCTGTCCCGATTTATAGTTTTCTCAGCGTTCTCTGCGCCTCCGCGGTGAACATGCAATGGGAGTTTTGATATTGGAGCCGGACATTATCCGCCTTCGAGGCGTTCGCCAGCATAATCTGAAAAACCTGGACCTGGATATTCCGTTAAACAGGCTGATCGCGCTTACCGGCGTGAGCGGTTCGGGCAAGTCGAGCCTGGCCCTTCATACGCTTTACGCCGAAGGACAGCGCAGGTACATCGAGACTTTCTCGCCTTATGCCCGCCAGTTCATGGAGCGGATGGACCCGCCCGAAGCCGACCTGATCGAAGGCATTCCGCCGAGCATTGCGATAGAATCGGGGACCGCCGTTCGGAGTTCCCGCTCCACGGTCGGGACCATAACTGAAATAAACGACTACCTGAAGCTGCTCTTCGCAAGGCTTGCGGTGCCGCACTGCCCGTCGTGCGGCAATCCGGTGGCCGGCGATACGCCCGAAACGATCTATGACAAGCTCGGCGGCCTTTCCGGAGAAGACCGGGTGCTCATATGCTTTCCGTTCCGGGCCGGTCCGGACGGGCAATGGAGGACTCAGCTCGTCTCGCAGGGTTTCCTGAGAGTATTTGCCGACGGGGCCGTTCTGGATCTGGACGGTCTGGGCGAGTCTGAATCGGGCAGGCTCCGGGGGCAGGAGCTTCTGGTAATCGTTGACCGGCTGCTCTGGGGGAAAGCCGCGCGGAACCGGATATCCGATTCCATCTCGACCGCCTACAAAATGGGACAGGGGCGGCTGGCGGTGGTCGTGATGCCGGACCGGATCAGAAGGTTCAGTTCCGAGCTCTCGTGCGCCGATTGCGCGGACGCCTCCCCGATTCCTCCTCCGAACCCGAACCTCTTCTCCTTTAACAGCCCTATCGGGGCGTGCCCCAAATGCCGTGGTTTTGGCAGGACAATCGGAGTTGACATCGACCTGGTCATTCCCGAACGGAGCCTCACCATAAGACAGGGCGCCGTGAAACCTTTCGGGACGGACCGGGACGAATATTTTGAACTCCTTGATTTCTGCAAGAAAGAAAGAATCCCCCCGGACCTTCCATTTGACGCGCTCGATGAGTCCGCCCGCCAAAAGATTATAAACGGCACAAAAGGCTACTACGGGATAAAAGGATTTTTCGAGTGGCTGGAAACAAAGACATACAAAATGCACGTGCGGGTTTACCTGTCGCGTTACCGGGCCTACGTTGCCTGTGACGCCTGCGGGGGGTCGCGCTTCCAGCCGTCGGCTCTTCTGTACCGGCTGCGGGGGGCAAGCATAGCGCAGATTGCCTCCTGGAGCGTTGAAAAGCTTAGCGGGTTTTTTGACGGTGAATGGCCGCAGATTTCACAGGACCCGGCGGCGTCCGTGCTGATGACTGAAATCCGAAGCAGGCTTCAGTTCCTGATGGCTGTCGGGCTGCACTACCTTTCGCTGGACCGGCAGTCGAGAACGCTCTCGGGCGGGGAAGTGCAGCGGGTGCACCTTACCCGCGCTCTCGGGTCTTCACTGGTCAATGTGCTCTATGTGCTCGACGAACCCAGCGTGGGGCTTCATGCGCGTGACCAGAAAAGGCTGATGGACCAGTTGGACCGGCTCGTGACAATGGGAAACACCGTTGTGATGGTCGAGCACGATCCGGGAATGATCCGGTTTTGCGACGAAGTCATCGACATGGGGCCGGGCGGAGGAGAAAAAGGAGGTAAAGTCGTGTTCCAGGGACCGCCCGGCGAACTGGGGCGATCACCGGACAGCCTGACGGGGGCGTATCTATGCGGACGAAAATCGGTTTTACCGCATTCAATGAGCCGCCGCCCGCCCCACCCGTGGAAAAAACTAACGGTCACGGGCGCGCGTGAGAACAACCTGAAGGGAATCGACGCAACAGTTCCTCTGGGCCTCCTGGTGGGGGTAAGCGGCGTTTCCGGTTCTGGGAAGAGCACACTGGTGGAAAAAACCCTTTACCACGGGTGGCTCAGGAAGAAGGGCAGGGCGGCGGAATCTCCGGGTTTACACGACGAAATCACCGGGGCCGAAAACGTCAGTGAAATTATGCTGGTTGACCAGCAGCCTGTCGGCCGGACTCCCAGGGCGAACCTGCTGACCTACACCCACGCGCTGGACCCGCTGCGCAAGATGCTCGCGGCCACACCCGAAGCGATTGCGAGAGGCTTTTCGACCAGGCACTTTTCATTCAACGTGCCGGGAGGAAGGTGCGAGACGTGTAACGGAGACGGCTTCGAGCGCGTCGAGATGCAGTTTCTGGCCGACGTCTTTGTGCGCTGTGCCCAGTGCGGAGGCAAAAGGTTCAAGGACGAGGTGCTCGATATCAAGCTGCGGGGAATCTCCATAGGCGACATGCTGGAGATGAGCGCGCGGGAGATACTTGACCGTTTCCCTGAAAACCGGCGGCTTGCAGAGGCGCTCGAACCCGTAATAGCGATGGGTCTCGACTACATCCGCGTGGGCCAGCCGCTCAGTACGCTCTCAGGTGGAGAGGCCCAGAGACTTAAACTCGTTCACCATCTCTACGGCGGGCAATCGGGCGGCGAAAAGCTCTTCATCCTTGATGAGCCTACGACCGGCCTGCATCCCGACGATATTTCAAAACTGATTCGCGTGCTGCGCAAACTGGTCGAAATGGGGAATACGGTCCTGATAGTGGAGCACAATCTGGACCTTCTGGGGGCATGCGACTGGATCATCGACCTTGGTCCGGAAGGCGGAGAAAGAGGCGGGAGGATAGTGTGCGAGGGCACGCCGGAAACGGTGTCCGAGTGCGCGCACAGCATAACCGGCCGCTACCTCGGGGAGCGCCTGGCGGAGGCGAAACGCTTCTACGGGGATCGGGTCGAACTCTTGGAGGCGGCGGAACCTCAGAGCGGGTTTTGCGGCCTCGGCACCGCAACGCCCGGCAATCTCCACGCTCCGCGAGGCGGATTGAAGAATGCCGCCCTACGCGATCGGCCCGGCGAGATTCTCATACGCGGAGCGCGCGAGCACAATCTGGAAGTCGAGGAAATCCGGCTGCCGCTCCAAAAAATGAGCGTTTTGACAGGTCTGAGCGGTTCTGGAAAGTCCACTCTGGCCTTTGACGTGCTATTTGCAGAAGGTCAGCGCCGATACCTGGAATGCCTTTCATCCTATGTCCGTCAATATTTCAAGATAATGGAAAAGCCGGACGTGGACCAGATCGTCGGGCTGCCCCCCACCATTGCAATCGAACAAAGGACAAGCCAGTTCGGCAGAAGGTCCACGGTCGGCACGATCACCGAAACCTACCATCTGCTCCGGCTGCTGTACGCCAAACTGGGAAAGCAGCACTGCCCGGGGTGCGGCAGGGGCTTGGAGACCCTTACTTTCGACGAGATTTTATCGAGAATTTGGCAGAAAGCCGGCGGCCATCCCGGCCGCGGTCCCACCGCCGGTTCCTCAGGCGCGGTCGAAGACAGCGCCCACCCTGGCCGCGGTCCCACCGCTGGTTCCAACGCTTCTCGCGAGAGTTTGATCGTCCATCCTGGCTGCGGTCCCACCGCCGGCCCGGCCACCGCCGGTTCCAATGCTTCTCGCGAGAGTTTGATCGTCCATGCCGGGTGCGGTCCCACCGCTGGTTCCAACGCTTCTCGCGAGAGTTTGATCGTCCATGCCGGGTGTGGCCCCGCCACCCCCGCTGGTTCCAACGCTTCTCGCGAGAGTTTGATCGTCCATGCCGGGTGTGGTCCCACCACCGCCACACTGATGGCGCCGCTTGTGCATGGGCGTAAGGGGATATACCGTGACCTTTTCGCCCGGCTCAAGCGGATGGGGTTCGAGCAGGCAAGGGTTGACGGAAAGTTTGTGCCTCTAGACCCAATTCCCGAACTTGCCAGGCGCCGCGAGCACGATATCGAGGTGGTCCTGCCGGGGCTCGATCGAAAAGGGATAACCTTCGATGAACTGCTGCATTCGGTTCGCCGAGGGCTGGCGATGGGCGGGGGCATGGTTTACCTCCATTTTCCCACCGGGGAAACAAAGGTCTTCAGCCAGCATCTCTACTGCCCGGCGTGCGACCGCGGGTTTGCGCCGCTGGACCCGAGGCTCTTTTCCTTCAACAGCAGGCAGGGGTTTTGCCCGGCCTGCGCGGGAATCGGGAGGGTAAAGCGGATCAGTGAGCAGCGGCTTCGCGGCGCACCCGATACGTCCCTTAAGGATGGGTTGCTGAATTTTCTCCGGTCGTCGATATGGCGCGGTTCTAAGCGGGAAGCCGAAAGATTCGGACGGCTCTGGAGGAACGAACTTGGAGTCGACCTTGAGAAACCGGCCTCCAGTCTGGGTGATTCGGCCTGGGAATCGATCCTGCGCGGCAGGAAAGGAAAGTTTCCCGGAATTGTTCAACTCCTGGACGCGGTTGGCGAAGGAGATGAAGCATGGAAACGGCTTCAGCCGGTATACGACGATCAGCCCTGTCCCGAGTGCGAAGGGAGTCGGCTGAATCGGCAGGCGAGGTCGGTTTATTTCCGGGAACTCACTATCGGCGGCATGAGCGCGTTGAGAGTATCCGAGCTTCTCGAGATGTGGAAAAAGTTTCGCTTCACCCCGGAGGAGGCTCCGATTGCAGGGCCTATTTCCAGGGAAATCGAGGCGAGGCTCGCGTTCCTGCTGAAAGTGGGGCTGAGCTATCTGTCCCTGGACAGGTCCGGCGATACGCTCTCGGGCGGCGAAACCCAGAGAATCAGGCTCGCCGCTCAGCTTGGCTCAAATCTTCGCGGCGTCTGCTACATCCTGGATGAGCCTACCATCGGCCTGCATCCCGCCGACAACCGAAAGCTTCTGCAGAGCCTGGAAAAACTACGGGACAAAGGGAACTCGGTTGTTATCGTCGAGCACGATCCGGAGACAATGAGGAAAGCCGACCTGCTCGTGGAACTCGGCCCGGGAGCAGGGAGCAACGGCGGAAAACTGGTCGCTGCGGGCGGTTTCAAACAGCTCGTGAAAAGGCCAGGGACCCTTACGGGCCAATGGTTCGGAAAGGCCCTTGCCGAGCTCTGGCCGATTCCTGCCAGAAAGAGGGCGGGAGAATTCGGCTGGCTCGAGTTCAGCGGCGCCAGGGCCAGGAACCTCAAGGGTATCGACGTCAGGATTCCGCTTGGGCTTTTGGTCACCGTCACGGGAGTATCAGGGGCGGGAAAGAGCACGCTGGTGAACGAGATCGTCTATCGACGGCTTGTCGAGGCGCTCGGGCGGCGGCGAGGCGCCGCTGCCGGCATTGCCGCTGCCTTCGGCGACAGCGCCTCGCCGCATTACGATCTCGACGCTCCGCGAGGGGCGCAACCCGGGTCCGGCGTCACGCTGGCGCCGCAGCGGGTCCTCGAGGTTGACCATAACCCGATCGGGCGGACCCCGAGGTCCATTCCGGCGACATATATCGGCGTCTGGGACGAAATCCGAAAACTTTTTGCCCTGCTGCCTGAATCGAGAGCGCGCGGGTTCGGACCCGGAAGATTCTCGTTCAACGTAAAAGGCGGCCGCTGTGAAGCGTGCAAAGGCCAGGGGCGGAGCAAGGTGGAAATGAATTTCCTGCCCGACGTCTTCGTTCCCTGCCAATCCTGCGCAGGCACGCGCTTCAATGCTGAAACCCTCGACATCAAATACAGGGGCCAAAACATTGCAGACGTTTTGGCCATGTCAGTGGAGGAAGCCGTTCAGGTTTTTTCCGCGATTCCGCGCATTTCGCGTCCGCTCAAAATTCTCGGCGATCTTGGGCTCGGGTATCTTGAACTCGGCCAGCCCAGTCCGACGCTCTCAGGGGGCGAGGCGCAGCGAATCAAGCTCGCCGGGGAACTGGGCAACAGCAGGAGCGCGACTCTCTATATTCTCGATGAACCTACAACGGGATTGCACCGCGCCGATATAAAACGGCTGCTCGATGTTCTGAGGGCGCTTACCGATCACGGCCATACCGTCCTGGTTATCGAGCATAACACCGATTTTATCTGGGCCGGCGATTACGTGATCGATCTGGGTCCGGGCAGCGGTGACGAAGGCGGCGAGATAGTCGCGCAGGGTACGCCGGAGGAAATAATCGCGGCCCGTAAAATTTCGCTGACCGGCCAGGCTCTGCTCCCTTACGCAAACGGAAAGAAAAGCGCTTGATGAGAGTTCACCGCTGAGACGCAGAGAGCGCAGAGAAAGAGCGCGGGGAAATGATTCCCCTTTAATACGAAGTTGCGTTCAAGCAGGAAATTCTTAAGACCCGCAAAGCGCGGGGAAATGATTCCCCCGCACCCCCCGGGATTTTGGCCCCGCGCGCAGGCGCACGTGGCCAAGCGCTCGGCGGCGTCGGCGGCTTGCCCGCTTCACGCGGGGGCCGCCGCGGCGCCACATAGATATCCAGGCTCCGCGAGGCTATTCTCCGCGTCCTCTGCGTCTCTGCGGTGAATGCCTACGAGAACTGGAATACCACACTGCGTCCATTGTCGGAGCCGCATTCGAGGATGAGGTAAACGAAATCTATTATTCCGGCACTTCAACAGGTCGCGCGCGCCGCGCTTCCTGCCAGAGATCGTTTAGACGGATTTCGATCTCGGCGAATGGCTCGGCCCGCACCTGGGCGCCCTCCACGTAA
>JBEKXG010000268.1:0-6722 GCA_049512295.1 Syntrophobacteraceae bacterium | reverse complement strand
CGATGGACTATATTGGCCATGAACCCTTGGATGGTGCTACCGCCACAAAAACTATCCGGGGGATAGCGAAACTCGGCACAATTAAATATTCATGGCATTGTTGCCGAGAAAGCATGCCGGAAAGCAGCTTTTCCTTTCAGGACCTTGTGGCCATTCTCTTAAATGGAGAAGTCCATAAGCCGCCATGGCGCGACGAAAAAACAGGTGACATAAAGTACAAGGTAGTTGGCGAAACCATAGATGGTGACGCTGCCACTATCGTCGTGGTCATAACTGACCATCGCTCTCTTTCTATCATTACGGTTTTTTGAGGGTTTCCTATGGATGCGAAAACCATCTGTCCAGTTTGCGGGAATTTAAATACTGAAATTCGCACTGGGCAATCCTATCAATTTAAAGAGAGTGGCTTGGACGATGTTTACCTCTTGAACGTTGATATTTCACATTGCCCGGCATGTAAGGTGGACATGGTTGCCATCCCGGACCCCACGCAATTACTGAGATGTTTGGGAGAACTTATCGTTCTCAGTCCCAGCCTATTAACTGGCCCCGAAATAAGATTTTTGAGGAAAAATCTTCACACAAAAATCAATGATTTTGCCAAACTCTTGGGCGTTGACAGGGTGACTCTTTCTAGGTGGGAAAATAAACAAGCGAAGATTACGAAATCCAATGATCGGCTTATCAGGCTCACTTACGTGATAAAATCGACGGTAAGTGATGAGGTCAGGGATGAAGTTCGGAAAAGACTTGAACAGGATGATACCAAGAAGCATAAGCCGTACAGTCTGAAGTTCCCACTTGATCGGTTCGCTTGCGCTACCCCTGCGATGGCTTGATATGCTTTAAGCATACCAGAGCGGTCAAGCATGTCAAGAGGGATTAAAAATCAAAATGACCCACTACCCCGTTGCGGACGAGGTCTCGCCAAGGGTCATGGTGACTCCCCCAAGAGACGCTTTGCCGTTTTTTACAGTCCCAGAGATGGAGTAGGTCTGGCCGGGAGAACCAGGAGTAGCTATAAAACCATAGTCGTACGAATTGTCGTCCGAGTCGGTCCAATCATAAGCCCCGGCTATCTGGTAGCTGTCGTTGATGCCAAAGAAGTTGGTGAGGAGGAAGCAGGACGGGTTGTCAATTGGTCGTAGAGTCTTCGTAATACCCGGCGATATCGCCTTTGTCATTAATGCCATAGGCATAGGTTTGGCCGGCCTCGGCCCCCAGTAGTGTAACGTCAACCGGGGTGTAGGTTACTTTTGAGCCATTTACGCTTCTCACGAAACCATGGGCGCCGACGCTGTCAACGTTGGTCCCGACTACGTCGTCGTTGTTGTTGATGCCATAGGCCCGGGTGTACGTGACCTTGACGCCGGTTAATTGGACGTCGAACTTGGTGAATTTGCTGCCGTCGGCGCTTCTCACGAAACCATGGTGATTGCCCGAAGAGTCCGCGTAATACCCGCATACCGTGCCGCTGTCGTTGATGCCACGGCCATCGATGTACTGATCGGTTGGGTCCGGGTAGCCAATCGTTGTGAAGGTGTAGGAGGCGGCGGCAGCCCGGGCGGCGGGCGTCAGCACAAGCAGGGCGAGGAGAAATGTCACGGCCGAAACTGTCATTCGTTTCATTTCACCAAAGGCCCACAGTCTTCATCAACGCCCCATGTTACGATTTTGCCCGCATGGCATATCACCTGAGGCGCAAAAGCCCGCCTTGAAGCAAGGCGAAAGCTCCGCGCGTGAGAAGCTGACGTGCGGAGCTTTGGCGACCCTTAGTATGCGTAAATCCCGCAGGGCGTGAGGCGTCCCGCTACGCATGTCTATCAATCGCTGTGGGCTTCTGCGGAACGCCTTCCTCGCTCCAAACCCTCCATGGTCTACACTACTGTGACCCAATTCTAATCCCCTGTTCCGATCCGCCGTTTGCATTTGAATGACTCCTCCTTTCGTGTAAGATATCGCTCTTAATCCGGACAGGATGGCCAAGCGGGGTAATGAACGGCTATCCACGGGTCGGAGATCGGCAAAAAAGGGGCACCGGACATGCCAATCCGATCGATGAGGCTCCCGCCACAAACAAGGACCGGAAAAGCCCATCGGGACCACTCTTCCCTTGAGGGATCAAGCCATTACCCCGGTCCGGCCGCCGACCCCGGGAATGCGGACCGAAAAACAGGGAAACAAGAGGAAAATACATGCAGAACAAGGCTTTTCCCGCCGTGTTATTAGCACTTGCGACAATAGTGACGATGACGTCCTATGCGCATGCCGCAGCGGAAGACCTCTTTGACGCTGCCAGGGCAGGAGACACTCTTGCAGTCCGGCGGCTCCTGAAACGGGGCGCAGACGTAAACGCCCGGAATGAGTACCAGGAGACGCCGTTGTATTATGCCGCTTATTGGGGCAAGACCCGGGTTGTGGCATTGCTCGTTCAGAAAGGCGCAAAAGTAAATATCAGGGACGAGAACCGGGAGACGCCGCTGCATTGGGCCGCCGAGGGCCAGGCCGACGTGGCCGCATTGCTCATTCAGAAAGGCGCAAAAGTAAATGCCATGGACAATTACCGGGAGACGCCGTTGCATCATGCCGCTTCCCGGGGCATGACCGGGATTGCGGCGTTGCTCATTCAGAAAGGCGCAAAAGTAAATGCCAGGAACGAGGACCAATGGACGCCGTTGCATCATGCCGCTTTTGCGGGCAAGACCGAGGTTGCGGCGTTGCTCATCGAGAAAGGCGCAGCCGTAAATGCAGCGGGCGTGAACCAAAAGACGCCGCTGCATTGGGCCGCTTTTCAGGGCAACACCGAGGTTGCGGCATTGCTCATCGAGAAGGGCGCAGACGTAAATGCCAGGGACGTGAACCGAAAGACGCCGTTGCATTGGGCCGCTTTTCAGGGCAACACCGAGGTTGCGGCATTGCTCATCGAGAAAGGCGCAGACATAAATGCCAGGGACGTGAACCAAAAGACGCCGCTGGATTGGGCCGCTTCTCAGGGCAGCACCGAGGTTGCGGCATTGCTCATTCAGAAAGGCGCACACGCTAATGCCTCAAATGGGAAACATTGAATGACAAATCAGGGGAAGCCTGTCACCCTTTTTTCCGCCACACTCCTGGTTATTGCCAACATGATCGGGACCGGCGTCTTCACGACGCTGGGTCTTCAGCTTATCAGCGTGCATTCTATTCCTTCCGTACTGTTGTTGTGAATCGCGGGCGGCATGAGCGCTTTCTGCGGAGCGCTTGCGTACGGAGAATTGGGAGCCATTATGCCGAGGTCCGGAGGGGAGTACCTCTATCTAAGCAACATTTATCACCCGGCCGCCGGCTTTCTTTCAGGATGCGCTTCCATCGTGGCTGGCTTCGGCGCTCCAATCGCACTTGCGGCGATCGCGCTGGGCCACTACATGCAGGCCGTTTTTCCCGGGATCGATAAGACGGCGGCGGGCGTTTCCGCAATCGCCGTCCTCACCCTGGTTCACCTGGTGGATGTAAGGTTCGGCTGCCAATTTCAGAATGTTTTCACGACAGGCAAAATTCTGCTCATTGTTGCGTTCATTGCCGCAGGTTTTTTCACCCCGCATCCGCAACAGGTTGTCCTGTGGGAGGCAAACGAGGTTGAAACGATCTTCAGCCCGGCATTTGCCGTTGCGCTCGTGTATGTATCCTATGCCTACTCCGGCTGGAACGCATCGGCTTACGTTGCCGGTGAGGTTCAAAAGCCTGAGCGAAACCTCCCTGTCTCCCTCTTTGTGGGGACTCTCTTCGTGTCGATATGCTACGTTCTGCTCAACTTCGTCTTTCTTTATACCGTGCCGGTTCATCAACTCACCGGCAGAATCGACGTCGCATACCTGTCCGCTGAGGCCGTATTTGGATCGAGCGGCGCCAGGATCGTTACCCTGTTGATCTGTTTGGCTCTTTTTTCCACTCTCAGCTCCATGATCATGGCGGGACCCCGGGTGACCCAGGCGATGGGCGAGGATATCGGCGCTTTAAGACTTTTTGCCAAGAAGAACAGAAGAGGCTCGCCTGTCTATGCCGTTGTCCTCCAGTCGTCTGTCGCCATGCTTCTCGCAGTCGCTTCGACTTTCAACGCCATATTGACTTATGTGGGCTTTACCCTGACCCTGTTAACCTTCCTGACCGTATTGGGGGTATTTGTGTTGCGCGTGAAGAAGCCCGGCATCAAGAGGCCTTTCAAAATGTGGGGCTATCCCGTAACGCCTGTATTTTACCTGGTGTTGAACGGCTGGATGCTTTGCTACCTCCTGATCCAAAGGCATTTTCCTTCTGCGGTCGGTCTTTTGACTGTGGGGTCGGCGCTGCTGTTGTACAGTCTGCTGGCAAGACCCGCAAATATCACCACTTAGGGTGAGGTTTTCAAATGAGAATCCCAAAAAGAAATTTCCTTTTACAAAGCCTGATTCTTCTTATTTTTTCCGGCTCTCTTTTTTCTTCATATACTCTTTCCTGGCCGGGGTCCGGGACCGGTGGAGATACACCACCGGGCAAGGAGCTTCCCGGGCGCCGGGCCTCTTACGCACAATACGCCGCGCTTATTGCGGGCATTCGCACTCCGCAGAGCATCCTGGCGCCTTTTGAAAGCAGACCGGTTTGGAGCGAATTCGCCAGGTCCTTCGACCACAACTGGGACAAACACGACAAGATTCAGTTGGCGCCAATAAGGAAGTGGGCCGCCAGGGAGCTGGCCCAACCAATGTCTTCCGGGTTCACCGTATTTTATCCATTCAGCGGGCCGGATTTTATCAACCCTTACACCCTTTTCCCCGGCGCAGGGACCTATATCCTGATGGCGTTGGAACCCATCGGCGAGATCCCTGATTTCCAGGCCATGAGCCGGGAGGACTTCGATTCCTTTTTTGTGGACATCCCGAAGTCGTTCCATGATCTTCTGAACATCGACTATTTCATCAGCGCACACATCCACGCAGCCATGGAAAGTAAAGAACTCAAAGGTGTTCTCCCTTTTCTTCTGTTCTTCATGGCGAGGGCAAAGACCCGTATCCTCGACGTGGAGTATTGGTTCATGGCACCGGACGGAACGATTCAGAGAGTCCCCGCCTTCGAGAGTGGCAGGCCCGATCCGGCTGACGCCATTCCAGGAGTGCGGATTCTCTTTGAAAGCGCAGGCTCACCCGGGAATAAGCCCCAGACACTTTACTACTTTCAGATTAATCTTTATAATCCCACCTTCCGGCGAAACAGCCATTTTATTACTTTTTTGCGGAACTTTGGGCCGCTTATTACCTTTATGAAATCGGCGGCTTATGTAATGTTCGATCCACAGGCCTCTATCGCGAGGCGGTTCGTTCTAGATCAAAGCCGCTATGTCTTGCAGGAAGATTCTGGAATTCCGTTCAGGTACTTTGACCCTTCAGTCTGGGCCTTGCAACTTTACGGCACCTACGGCAAGCCTATATCGGCTTTCAAGCATGACTACCAGGCGGACCTTGCCGGGATATACGAGACCGGCAGGGACATCAAACCCCTGCCCTTCGGAATAGGCTATCACTTCCAGGTGGACACGGCCAACCTGCTGTTCGCAACCAGGAAATGAGGGCCACTGCCCATATCAAGTCCAAGACCGATTAATTGGAGAAGAGTTCCAAAAAGCTTATCTGATTCTAACACGTTATCCTGATTCCTCGGCACACCTTGATGCATTATTCCGGCTCCCATGTTTCACCTGGAGGGTTTTCACTACACTCTTGTATGGAGGCGAATACATTCAGTGTTGAAACGATCTGCAACGGCTCACTCTCATTTCTACTCCTCGCTTCGAAATAAGATAATGGGTTGCGGCATCAATGCTGCCGTACCCCCATCCTCGAAATAGACAAATACACATGGCATGGGTTGTGCTGTATCAATATTTGACCTGGTACGCCAACGGACATGGAGAATAGTTTTGAAGAGTTCCTTACGTTTGAACTGATCCGGCTGTGCGATTACCGAACGGATCACATTTTTAAATCTGGAGAAGATCATGCCGGGAAAAACGTTTATTACCCGCGCCCTGATCGGGATCGTCGTCTTTGTGATGATCCCGTACGGGCCTTTTGCGCAAGACGCGGCGCCCGCCGCCGAACCGGTTGTGACATTCAGCCAGCAGGAACTCGACCAGATGCTTGCCCCGATTGCGCTCTATCCTGATTCGCTGCTCGCGCAAGTCCTCATAGCGGCGACGTACCCGGATCAGGTTATGGAAGCCGACCGCTGGTTGAAGCAAAACCCGGACCTGAAGGGTGACGCGCTCAATGACGCCCTGGACAAGATGAACTGGGACCTTAGCGTGAAGGCGCTGGCGCCTTTTCCGCAGGTCCTCGCCATGATGGCCCAAGAGTCAGCCTGGACGCAAAGGTTAGGTGAAGCTTTCCTGGCTCGGCAAGCCGATGTGATCGACTCCGTTCAGAAACTGCGGCAGAAAGCTCGGGCTGCGGGCAATCTCGAGACGACCGAAGAGCAGAGGGTAGTTGTCAAAGGTGCTTATGAGAGTGTAGGTGGGTATGACAGTGAAAGCCGGTATGAAAGTGAAAGCCGGTATGAAAGTGAGAATGCAGGTGGGTATCAAAGAGATTATATCGAGATTGAGCCGGTCAGTCCTGAAGTTGTCTATGTTCCCCGTTACGACCCGGTAGTGGTCTACGGGCCCTGGTGGTGGCCGGAATATCCTCCCTTTGCTTATTACCCCTGCTGTTGGC
>JBEKXG010000267.1:0-6724 GCA_049512295.1 Syntrophobacteraceae bacterium | reverse complement strand
GGAGTTCCTCTGCAACGGTTCGGTTCAGTTCCGAAACGAAGCTGTCGGGTTTCAGGCCGAGTTTGTCGAACATGATGCGCCGCACGAGACTATACCCGTTTGAGTGCAAACCGCTCGAAGCCAGCCCGATAATCCGATGCCCGACCCGGATGGTGGAGCCGTCTATAATATGGGAGTTGTCGACAAGACCAACTGCGAAACCGGCCATGTCGTATTCATTTTCTTTATAGAAATCGGGCATCTCTGCCGTTTCGCCTCCAATCAGGGCACAGCCCGCCTTTTTGCATCCGGCAGCGATCCCGACAACAAGCTGTTCGACCAGATCGAGGTCTATGCGCCCCAGGGCGAGGTAGTCCAGAAAAAAAAGAGGCCGGGCTCCCTGAACCACGATGTCATTGACGCACATAGCCACGAGGTCTATTCCGACCGTATCGTGCCTGTTGGCCAGGAATGCGATTTTGAGCTTGGTCCCCACTCCATCGGTTGAAGAAACCAGCACGGGGTTTTTCACATCTTGGAGATTCAGGGAATATAACCCTCCAAAACCGCCGATATCGGTGATGACCCCGCCGCGGTAGGTGGAACGCACTATCGGCCTGATGCGCCGGACAAGTTCGTTTGCTTTGCCGAGGTCAACTCCAGCTTCCCTGTACAGATTTGCAGGCATGAGATTACAAACCCTTTCAAACTCTTTTGGGAGTGCACTTCCAGTCCCGTCTGGCTGCAGACCGGCCGCCCCGAAAGATCAGGCCGGAAACAATATACGTCAAGAGCTTCCCTGATAAGTTGCGCACTATACCATGCACTGGGCTTTTTACAATTCAATTTACCCGTGGAATTGCATCATCAGGAATCGGTCAACATTGCCAAAACCCGAACTCCTATGTTAAAGGAGACCCAATCCCGGAGGTTAGGATGTCCCCACTCAAGAAGATCTGCATGGCGGTTTCCGGATTCTTTCTAATCCTTTCCTGTTTTACGACGGTCGTTGCGGTCCTTGTCTCTTTTCATTTCTGGCTTTTTTTGCGCCTGCCGGCAAAACCTTCTTTCGAAAAGAAGCAATTTTTCATTCCCCACACCAGCGCTTTTGGGGTCGCCAGGCTTCTGCAGTCTCAGGAGGTCATCCGGGATGCGCGCGCGTTTTATCTCCTGGGCTGGTTGAAGAATTCCCTGCACCGCATGCAGGCCGGCGAATATGCCTTTTCGACGCTTTTAACCCCGGAACAGGTCCTCGACCAGATCGTCAACGGAAGAGTCGTGATCCACACCGTTACCCTGCCCGAAGGGTCCACTTTGTGGGACGTGGCCAGGATTATCGCTCAGACAGACCTTGCGCCGGAAAGTGAAATCGTCGAGGTTGCCAGAGACTCCGGATTCGCCAGGTCGCTCGGACTTAAGGCAAACAGCCTCGAAGGCTACCTTTTCCCTGACACCTATCAGTTCACAAAGCCCGTCTCCAGCACGTCCATCGTAAAGAAAATGGTCGAACAGTTCCGGCAGCGCTTGCCTCAGGAGTGGCAGGGCCGACTGAAAGAACTCGGACTATCCCTGCATGAGGCCGTAACTCTGGCTTCCATCATAGAGAAGGAAGCCGTGGTCGATTCCGAGCGGCCGGTCATTGCCGGGGTCTTCTATAACCGGCTCAAAATCAACATGCCGCTTCAGAGCGACCCAACTGCGGTCTACGACATCCCGGGTTTTTCCGGACCGGTCAGCGCCGCACATCTGACGAGGCAAAGTCCCTACAACACTTACCATATAAAGGGACTGCCGCCCGGACCGATCTGCAGCCCGGGGGCAAAATCCATCCGTGCGGCGCTCTATCCTGAAAAGGTTGCATACCTTTATTTTGTAAGCAACAATGATGGTACTCACCATTTTTCGGTCACCCCCGACGAGCACCGGAAGGCGGTTTCCCACTATTACGA
Source organism: Syntrophobacteraceae bacterium (assembly GCA_049512295.1). Lineage (GTDB taxonomy): Bacteria > Desulfobacterota > Syntrophobacteria > Syntrophobacterales > Syntrophobacteraceae > SbD1. The sequence continues at coordinate 4,796 of JBEKXG010000267.1, read as the reverse complement.
GCAGAAGCAAAAGGCGGCGGAAGCCAAAGGCCGCCCAGTTGGCGATCCGGTGGAAACTGTGCCACCGGAAGGCAGCACCGGGGCTGTTCCCGACCCGCAAACGGACGGGGCTAAAACCGACACTCCCAAGTAAGTTTAGAAATCCGGAGGGTTGAATCGCGTAAAATGAGCGCAGTCGCAAGCATCATATTCGCCGCGGGACGAGGTACCCGCATGAAGGGGTATGCCGGCAACAAGACACTGCTGCCGCTGATTCCGGAAAAATCCCGATTCGAGGGCTCCCGTCCCCTTATCAGTGAAGTCCTCGATAACCTTCCTGCGGGTCCCAAGGGAATCGTAGTCAATTACCATGCAGAGGATGTGCGCCGTGTCACTGAGGGCCAGGGGATATCTTTTATTTACCAGCCGGTTATGAACGGCACAGGCGGAGCCCTGCTGGCGGCGCGCTCCTTTCTCGACTCCGCCGACGCGGACCGTGTGATAATCACCATGGGGGACGTCCCCCTCATACGGCCGGCCACTTATCGCAGACAGATGGAACTGCCGGGACGCCATGAACTGACGCTGCTGGGGTTCGAAAGCAAGCACAGGGCACAGTACGGCATGATTGAGATGGAAGGCGGGCGGGTCATTCGGATCGTGGAATGGAAATACTGGAAAGACTTCCCTCTGGACAGGCAGAGCAGGCTCAGGTACTGCAACGCTGGAGTCTATGCCGCAAAGAAGACCACGCTGCTGAGCTACATGGACCAGATGCAGAAGAGGCCGCACGTGGTCAGAAAACAGCACGACGGCGAGTGGCTTGCCACGGAGGAGTATTTCCTGACGGATATTGCTGAAATGATGAGTCAGGACGGCTTGCTCGTGGGAATGACGCCTGCGCCCGAAGAAGAGGTGGTCGGGGTGGACACCCCTGAATCGTTGGAGGCTGTGCAAAAGCTATTCACGAGGCTCCGGAGCTGAGGGCCGACAAACCCAAAAACTATTAATTTTATCAGGCATAAATACGATGGATCAGAGCCTTATCGCCGAGGAATTAAAGAAAGCGAATGTCTATCTGGAAAACATCTTCGAGAATTCACCCGATGCAATAGGCATTGTCGATAACCATGGAAGATTCATTAAATGGAACAAAATGGCATCCGAATTGTATGGGTACACTTTCGAACAGCTCCTGGGGAAGTCAAGTTTTGACCTGTATGCGGACAGAAACGAGTTGGAGAGGATGTTGGCGCACCTGCGCCGGGAGGGTTCGGTCAAAAAATGGGAAATGCAAATGAAGCGAAGGGACGGCATTGTCCCGTTCGAGATTTCCATCTCTTTGCTGCGAGATGACGAAAACCGGACCGTAGGCAGTGTCTGTGTGGCGCGAGATTTAAGCGAAATCAGGAAAGTCCTGGCCGAGCTCCGGAGTTCCAACGAAGAACTCTCGCAGGAGATCGGCGTACGCAAGAATGCCGAAGAGGAGGTAAGGCGGCTAAGCCGGCAAAATCAGCTCATCCTGGATGCTGCAGGGGAAGGGATCGTAGGTTTGGATGTGTTCGGGAGAGTCACTTTCATAAATCCAGCCGGAGCCGAGACCCTCGGGTATGCCATAGAACAGCTTGTGGGAAAGGATTTGCATGAATTAGTCCACCACTCGAGGCCGGACGGCTCCCGCTATCCCGTGCACGAGTGCCCTATGTTCCAAAGCTTGAGCAGTGGGAATAGCCACCAGGAAAGAGACGAAGTATTCTGGAGGAAAGACGGCTCAAATTACCACGTTGCGTACTCGAGCACGCCCATCAGGGAGAAGAACTGCGTCATAGTGGCTGTTATAACCTTTCGCGATGTCACTCTGCCCAGACGCAAGCTTGAACATCTGAACAGGTATCGCGATCACCTGCAGGACCTCGTGAACGAGCGGACCGCTGAACTGGCCGGAGCAAATGAACTGCTGAGCAGTGAGACAGAGCAGCGTAAGCGGGCCGAGGAAGAATTGCAGGATACCTCACAAAAACTGAGACTTTTCGCCTACTCGATCGCACACGATCTCAAGAATCCCGCCAATGAAATCCAGCGCATAACGAGACGTCTCCATGAGCAGTGTAACAAGATCCCTGATGAAAAACGCAACAATCGAATTTTAAGAGTTTCGGAACATGTTTCAACTTTGATGGCAAAGATAAATATGTTTGTAGATGCAAATAAAACTCCCTTTTCAATTGAGACGGTAGACTTTCAAGATGTTCTCCAGATGCTCAAGGGGGAGTTTTCAAGCCAATTGGGGATGCGCGAAATCAATTGGATCGAACCTGAAACCAATATAAATCTCAAAGCGGATAGGGTCTTTTTCCCTCTGGTCTTTAGAAACCTGGTGGACAACTCTTTGAGATACGGTGGAGAAAAGCTGAGCCAGATCAAGATCGGGCATGAAGAATCAAATGATTTCCACATCTTCCTGGTAAGCGACGACGGCATTGGGTTGAGAGGGGCTGAATTCGAGAACTTTTTTGGACTCTTTCAGCAGCATGAAGCATCCATTCGGGTTGACGGGGCCGGGTTAGGCTTAGCAACAGCGAGCAAAATAGCTGAACGGCATGACGGCAATTTGCGGATGCAAACAGGAGTCGGGAAAGGAACCACCTTCTACATATCCATTTCAAAAACTCTATAAGATCTCCACGCTCTGCGGGGTGCAGTTACCGATGGAAGAAACATACGTGCACGGTTATGATTCGCGGGAAAGCGTTCGGCTCCAGGACCAGGCCTCGACCTTAAGCGACCTGTTGCATTCGGACACCTCATTTCCGGCCGGGAGCCGAGTTTTGGAAGCCGGGTGCGGGGTCGGGGCGCAGACCTCAATACTTGCCCGCAACAGTCCGGGGGCCGAAATCATAGCAATCGACGTCTCCGAAGCATCCCTGGCCCAAGCTAAAAAGAAGCTCGATTCGGCCGGAATCACCAATGTGAGCCTCAAGCAGGGCGATATCTTCGAGCTTCCTTTTGAAAAGGCATCCTTCGACCACGTTTTTGTATGTTTCGTGTTGGAACATCTCCCAAATCCGGTCGAGGCGCTGAAATGTCTGAAAAAGATGATAAAAGCCGGCGGCACGATTACCGTTATCGAGGGAGATCACGGTTCAGTCTATTTCTATCCTGAAAGCCAGGACGCTCGCAGGGCCATAAACTGCCAGATCGCTCTTCAGGCCCGGGCGGGCGGGAATGCGCTGATCGGGCGCGAGCTTTACCCCCTGCTGACAAAGGCCGGTTTCAGAAACTGCCGTGTTTCGCCGCGTATGGTGTACGTCGACTCCAGCAGGCCTCATTTCGTTGAAGGCTTTACCAAAAACACCTTCACCGCAATGATCGAGGGCGTCCGGGAAAAAGCACCGGCAGCGGGGATCATAGACCGGGAATCCTTCGACAGGGGAATTCGCGACCTGTACAGGACGACGGAACCGGATGGCGTCTTTTGCTATACCTTCTTCAAAGCAACAGCAATTCGTTAAAATTCGCGCCCTTCGTGCTCTTCAGCTAATCCCTTGGATTCCTTATCTAATTGGATGGAGTCAGGACCTCGACCCCAATGTCGTGCAGAATATTATGTCCTGGTCGTTTGCTTTCAATCCCTTGCACTGCCGCCAGTGCCGGCATGGTCTTCCGTTTCGGCTTTTTGCGATCCAAGGCACATGACAGCAATGGCGGCGAAAAGAGATTATGATATACTCTTCTTCCGGTCAGTGGACCAGCGAAAGCGGGGGCCTGCTCGAATGGGATTGAAAACACTATCCCGACCTCAGCAGTGAGATGGTCTCCCGCGATGACGACCGAGGCTACGCAGCGGCGCTCCAACAGTTTCTTTTCGGGATATTGCGTTCCGAAATTGGGAGTTAACGGCTAATACGGAGTTGCATTCAAGATGATTCACAAGGCGGCGAGGAGGATGCGACGCAGGCGTACACCATAGTACGTCGAGGAGCCGACGACGAAGACAACGCAGTGAGCGCTTGAATGCGACTTCGTATAAGTTCAGATTTGGCGGGAAAGGAATAAGGATAATGGAAAGCTTAAAGCAAGAAGCAATCAGTGCAATTGCCAAGCTACCGGACTCTGCGGATATCGACGAAATAATGTATCGTCTCTACTTAATAGACAAGGTAAGAAAGGGAGAAGATGCTATTAAGAGAGGTGAGTATACAGTGATAGAAGACCTCAGGAAAGAAATAGATTCATGGTAAGCAGGACTTCTTGTCGGCACATATGGAGAAACAGTAGCTTACGTCCCATCGGGCGATGTTGCGATTTTGCCGTGAAATCGGCGGGGATTGTTTTTATCCGGCAGCGGGCCCAATCAATACGTCTATCCTGCCGGTCCCAGAGAAAGTGTCTCGCTCCCCATGGTATATGTCGACTCCAGCAGGCCTCATTTCGTTGAAGGCTTTACCAAAAACACCTTCACCGCAATGATCGAGGGTCTCCGGGAAAAAGCACCGGCAGCGGGGATCATAGACCGGGAATCCTTCGACAAGGGAATTCGCGACCTGGTGCTTATCTCTTTTTCGGATACCATATAGCATCCTGGAGCAGATCCTCCAGCCCAAAAAAACGCTTTGAGCCTGAAAGACTCGATTCGCTATACGGACCACTTGCCAAATCCTCACTATTCGATGACGAAAATAAGGAAGATTGTCGGACAGGACTTTCAGAGACAAACCCGCCATTAAGCTTATTTTGCTTTAAATTCAAAAGGTTATACCGCGAACCATGTAGAACCTATCCGATCTGACCTCGGTTTATGTCCCAAGGACGCAAAA
>JBEKXG010000266.1:0-6726 GCA_049512295.1 Syntrophobacteraceae bacterium | reverse complement strand
GAGCGTCTGAACGAACATTTCCATGGAACGGGCCCTCGTGAGATAGACTTACCAACTACACTCAAGAAGAGACGAATGCCCACTGTCTTTTCCCGTCTTGCTTACTGCCAGACTTTTTCCCAGTCTATGGGATAAACATAAGGTTTGGTCGCTATTTCCATGGGCCACACCAGCTCCAGCTTTCCATCCATCCATTGTACAAGGTAGGTCGGCAGCTTGTTCTGATTGGTCATGTTCTCATATGCCACGAATTTGACCGGTCCGAAAACTGTCATCATATCATTTTTGGCAAGCGATTCGCGGACGTCATCCGGGCTCAGGGACTTTGCCCTTTTGAGCGCGTCTGCGATTACAAATGCAGATGAATATGCTTCAGCGCCGTGGTACTCGGTGTCCATCTTATATCGTTGCACGAATTTGTCATAGTACTCTTTAGCGCCCGGATAGGGCAGGGTCTGATACCAAAGGGTCGCTGAAAAGACCAGGTGTCCCGCTTTGCCCGCGTTATCACCGAATTCCGGCAGGGTGAAGCCTGCCCCCCCGCCAACGAAAACCTTGGGGGTGAGTTTCAATTCCATGGATTGCTTCATCAAAAGCGAAGCGTCCATCAGGTAAGAAATCATGTAGACGACATCAGGGTTCGCCTGCTTAACCTTGACCAGCAGCGGCTTAAAATCTACTCCGCCGCTCTGGTAGCCTTCATTCATAACTACCTTGAATTTCAGTTTGTCGCAACTTAGCTGGAATTCCTTGGAACCCGAGGAGCCGAAGTTCGTATTCTCATAGAGAATTGCCACCGTCTGAGGTTTTACGACTTCTGTGAGGAAAGATTCGAAGGCTTTGGGGTAGTCGCTGACCGGCTGGTTTAAGCGGAACACGTAGTCCCACTTCATTTCGGTGATCTTGTTGTCCGAACCGGTGTTAACCAGAAAAGGAATGCGGTTCTGCTGAGCAACGCCGGCGATGGCGAATGTCTCGGAACTGCCGTAACCGCCGCCGAGCATGACTACGCTTTCCTTGGTGATCAGCTTTTCTGCCGCGCTCCTGGCCACATCGGGCCTGCCCGTATCGTCTTCGTACAGGAACTCGAGCTTCTTGCCGTTTATTCCTCCAGCCGCGTTGATCTCCTCCAGTGCCATTTCGAAAGATTTTTTCTCGATCTCGCCGAATTTTGCCTTCTCGCCTGTCCCCGGCAAAATAATGCCCACTTTGAAGCCCTCCTGACGCCGTTCGCACGCGCCGAGCAGAAAGAGGGCCAAGGCCCAAATAAGAAAGCATCCGAAGTATTTTTTCATAATTTCCCTCCTCATCAAACAATGCAATCACCAGGGATAGTTTCCCAAAGAAAAACAATAGGCCGGGCGTAGGGGAGCATATTGAAAAATAGTAGTCATCAACCGTCACCGCCTTGATATCCGGCGGAGACCACAGCAATTCTCATAAGCCTGAAAAGGCCACCTGTTCGAGCAGAGAATCCACCGCCTGCCTCGCTTTGAACCTGTCGCGCACCCCATTGAGAATTATCGCCGCAGCGCAGGTTCTGCCGGACGGACCGGACACATAGCCCGCAAAGCCGATCACATCGTTTAGGGTTCCGGTCTTACCCCTCACCGTCAGGCCCGGCTTGTGCATCCTTAGCCTGAGGGTGCCTTGCTCTCCGTTGGCCGCCAAGGATGAAATAAACTCTTCTCTTATTCCACTATCGTTCCAGACCGCGCAAAGCAGCCTGCAGAAAGTTTCCGGACTTATCCTGCAAAAACGGCTGAGTCCGGACCCGCAATCCAGGCTTCCGGTTTCATCCGGAATACCGGCTTCCCTGAGGGCGGTTCTGACAATCGCAATTCCTTTTCCGGAGGCGCCGGGCGCCCCCGCCACATGCCCCGCAAGCGACTTCAGAAGCATTTCGGCCATGAAATTATTGCTGTACCTGTTCAAGCCGGATATCACGTCGGCAAGCGGGGGTGAATCGTAGTAGGCGATTACTTTGGCGTCGGGAGGCGCAGTCCCCTCTTTTGCGGAGGTTCCCAGCACCTTCACGCCCGAGCGCTCCAGGGCGGTCCGCATCGAATGCGCAAAAAGCCCGGCGGGGTCAGCCGCGTTGAACCGGAACTCTCGAACACGACCTCCACGCCCTGACGCCCGACCGGAAAGCTGGAATTGTTCCCGGCCGTTTCCGGTTGCGCCTAAAGAGTGGAGTCTCAGGGGATCTCCCCGCTTTTTCCCCGAACCGGGCTTGCCGCTCACCATGACATAGTCTCCCGCCAGACCCCGATCGACGGTGAACCCTTGTTTGCCCTTTGCAGGCAGGGTTACCTTCACGGTCAGTGTGTTGTAGTCGATCGCCGTTGCCGATACTACAGGGTTGTATGCCCCCACGCAGCCGGTGTCCAGGCAGATGCGCTCCGACGGTGGCTCAAAGAAACTGTTGTCCACAAAAACGCTGCCCCGAATTTGCCTGATTCCGCTTTCTTTGACCGCCTGCGCCAACCGGGGGGCCTTTTCCGAAACAAAGAAGGGATCACCGCTTCCCTTTATCCAGATATCCCCTGAAATGACTCCCTCCACGGGCGCCTCGGAGGCAAGCACTTTCGTTGTAAAGCGGAAAGAGGGGCCAAGCTTCTTGATGGCCGCATAGCTGGTCAGCAGCTTCATGAGAGAAGCGGGAACAAGGGCATCTTTCGGCCGGGATTGGCAGACCACCTCCCCGGATGAAAGCGAGACCACCAGGACCCCTGCGGTTCCGGCGGCTTTGCCGATTTGCTCCAGGGCCTGTTGAAAAGCGGCGGGGACCTGATCTACAGGCGCCCAGGCTGGAACCTGTATTTGAGAAAAAGTTTGAATCTGAGGCTCGGCGGCTAACACGGCCGCGTGTACGAGCAAAACCGATATACACCAGATTAGAGCGAGTTTTCTCATACTTAACTTTTCCCCAGGCCGTCGAATATCTCCCAGAATTCCGGGAAAGATTTGCTGACGGACTCCGCCCCCTCTATGACCACGCCATTGAGGCGCAGACCTGCAAGGGCAAAGGCCATCGCGATGCGGTGATCGTCGAATGCCGAGATCGGGCCGGAGGGTGGTCCGAGTGGGGGGGCCCCGTGCACTATCAGCCCATCGGTCAGCTCTTCGGCCTCAACCCCGAGCGCCTTCAAGCCGGCCGCCACCGCCCTCAGCCGGTCGGATTCCTTTATTCGAAGGTGAGCTACGTTGCGGATGCGGGTAGTCCCGCTTGCGAATGCGCTCAAGACACCCAGCGTAGGCACCATGTCCGGCATCTCATTCATGTCGATATCGATGGGCATGAGCCGCTCGGGTCCTTTTACGCAAACTCCTTCCTGTTCCCATACGACGCGGCAGCCCATTTTATGCAGCACACCCAGAAAACGGCAATCGCCTTGAAGACTGTGAGGGGAAACGGGTGAGGTTAATACCTCTCCGCCGGTCAGGGCGGCGGCGCCCCAGAAATATGAAGCTGAAGAACAGTCGCCTTCGACCGTAATGTTGCGGGGCGCATAGACCTGTGGCGCCGGGATCGCGATCCTGTTCGAGGCTAACCGCTCAAACCGGATTCCCGCCTCTTTCATCATTCCCAGGGTTATTTCCACGTAAGGCCAGGACGCGGCAGGCTCGGACCATTCCACCCTGACTTCTCCCCGCGCAATCGGGGCGGCGATCAGTATCCCGGACAAAAACTGGCTGCTCTGCGAAGCATCTACAAAGACATCCCCGCCGTTGAGTCCCGAGCTCGTGATCTCCAGCGGAGGGAACCCCTTTTTCCCGAACCAGCGTATTGCGGGTCCGAGTTTTTCGAGCGCTTCAACGGCCGGACCAACCGGGCGCTGCCGAAGCCGCGGTGTTCCGTCCAGTACGAATGTTCCGGTCCCCGCCGGGATGACGGCGAGAAGAAGGCGGGTGCTGGTACCGCTGTTTCCGAGAAAGATCGGTCCATCCGGCTGCCGCCAGCGATATGCGGGCGGCGCTACCCGCACTGAATCGCCGCTCCATTCGATTGTGGCTCCCATGGCCTCCAGCGCCTTCGCGGTAAGAAACGTATCCTCGGCCTTGAGCGGGTTGCGTGCCTCGCCCGGCGCCTCCGAAAGAGCGGCCATTATTAGCGCACGGTGGGTTATCGACTTGGACCCCGGCAGCCGTATTTGCGCATTTATTTTGGAAACGGGTTTTATCGCTTTAAGAAGATTTTTCATCTACGGCTTCTTCCAGGGCCTGTCGCATCGCCGCGATAGCGGGAGTTTTGAAGATCGGACGTCCCAGCCACCATTCGAGCTGAGCGGCCCCCTGGTACAGCAGCATGTCCAGACCGGACACAACGGTGCACCCGGCATCTCTGGCGGCTTTGGAAAACGCGGTCCATCGGGGGCTGTAAATTATGTCCATTACGGTCATTTCGGGTTTGAAAAAAGAGTCGAACGCGATGGGGGAGGCTTCGCCGTCCTCCAGCCCTACCGAAGTGCACTGGACGACTATGTCAAAGTCTCTTACAACTTTTGGCAGAGTTTTCAACGGAATGAAATTGCCTTTGATCTGCCTGGACAAAACCCTGCCCCGCTCGACGCACCGGTTTGAGATCGTAACTAGTGCGCCGGCCCGCTTCAGGCCATATGCCACCGCTCGAGCGGCCCCTCCGGCGCCCAGAATAAGAGCGTTGAGGCCTGAGACTTCAACGACTGCCGAAAGAGCCCGCAAAGCGCCGATCCAGTCGGTATTGCGGCCTTCCCAGCCCAGGTTTGTCCTGCGCAGAGTGTTTGCGGCCCCGATCTCTTCGGCCGTCTCGTCGATTTCTTCGGCCAGCCGGCATGCCATTTCCTTGTAAGGAATAGTAACGCTCAGTCCGCTGAAGCCCGTTTTGTGCAAAAGCTTGAGGTCGCAGTCAAGCTCATCGACATAGAAAGCTGTGTAAAGCGCGGGAACATCGAGCGCATCAAAGCATGCGCTCATCATAACGGGACTGAGACTGTGACGCACCGGGTTTCCGATAACGGCGAAAAGTTTTTTTTGTTCCGGTCTGATCATTTCATTGCCACCTTGCGTAGAGAGGTTCGCTGGCGCAAGCGTTCCTGGCATTTTATCAAAACAGGTTCATTGAGTGCTAAAAATACATGCCTTCATCGCGGCAAGATTCCGTCCAACTGAAATCTCAGCTTCTTCCTCAGAACCTCAAGGTAATGCAGGAACTCCGGTTCGCGGTAGTCGGGATATGTCCAGGGCAGTGCTCGGTACGCGCCCTTCTGGTAAATAAGAGTGAGGTCGGCATAAATTCCGTCCCGGAGGTAAATCCTGTGCGTAAAATTTTTTCCGGTAGCCAGAATAAAACGCTCTGCGCCGAGAAGTCCCGGATCGATATTAACCTGCCGTTTTCCATTACGTAAGAGCCGGGTTTCAATTTCATTGGTGCGAAGCTTGATATCCGGCAGAGACTGCGGCGCTACCAGATCCAGAAAGCTGGCCGTCTGTCTGCGGATTTCCTGACCCATTTCTTTATTGTAATAGGTGGTGTAAGGGAAAGCTCCCGGGGCGGACAAAAAATCGAGCGGTCCGAAATCCAATGCAAGAGCATTGAGGGCTAGAGTTTGAGCTCCGGAATCGCTGAACAGAAACCGGATTATTAGCTTGGCTGGGCATGGTTCCGTAGGCTGACTCATACGCAGGCAGGAGCATCATCCGTCTCAGTAGAGACTGTGTTATGCCAGGTTGTCTTCATGTTCCCGGGGATTTTAGCCAAGGGACCCCAAACCTGCATCAGTCGATGGGCTTTGCTTCCTCGATCAGCATGATCGGGATATCTTCCCGGATTTCGTACATAAGCCTGCACTGCTCGCAAATGAGTCCGGTTTCATCCGTGTTTGGATGTATCGGGCCCTTGCATTTTGGACACCTGAGGATTTCGAGAAGTTCTTTTCTGAGAGCCATCCGGCAGACTCCTCCATTTAATTTGTTTGCTCCGGAGGCTCCGGTTTTTCTTCGAATCTGCGGGGAGCCTCCTTCCAGTCATCATCGAGCATCTGGCGGAATGCGTCGAGGAGCGCGCGTATCCTGGCCCCAAACTGGATTCGATTCCGCCTCATCTCCGATATTTCCTGTTCCATCCTGATAAGGCGATTGCCGGCCTCACTCAGCATCCCTTCGGCTTTGACTTCGGCCTCCGAGACAATCAGCTTGGCCTCCCGCTCGGCGTTAGCCTTGATCTGCTCGGCATTTCTTTGAGCGCTGACGAGCACGGCTCGAATGGTTTTCTCACGCTCCCTGTGCTCTTTAATTTCTGATTCCTGAGTCTGTACTTCTCTTTTTAGGTTTTCGTTTTCCTCCATGAGCCGCCGAAACTCTTCGGTCATGTCCTGGAGGAAAGCTTCCACATCGCCGGGATGAAGCCCCATCGGGCGTCTACGAAATTTTTTCCCTTCCAGGTCGCTTATTTCCATCAGAATCAAACTCCGAAAGTTCGCTCACGCCCTGAGGGGCGGAATCTGAAAAGACTTTAAACGCTCATCATATAAGCCATTCTGGACAGGGTTGGCACGACGAACCGATCCAGAAACAAGAGCACCAGGATAAGTATCATAGGCGTGAAATCGATCCCGCCCGTGTCGAACGGGATCAACCTGCGAATGCGATACAGGACGGGTTCGGTAACATTATAAAGGAACCGCACTATAGGGTTGTAGGGGTCGGGACTTACCCACGACAGGATCGCACGGGCGATCACGATCA
>JBEKXG010000265.1:0-6731 GCA_049512295.1 Syntrophobacteraceae bacterium | reverse complement strand
ATCTGATGCCTGTCGGCGGCAAAATCACGTATGTTATGCACCCTGACATCAATCAGTCCGCGGTCGCGGGCTTTTCCCACTATGCTTTCTTCCAGGGGTGAAGAAAACATGCCGGGGAAAATAGTCAGGATTTCAAAGATCATTTATTGGAGGCCTTCCGGCAAATCTACTAAGAGCTTTCCATTCAGGAGATCCACTTCACGGATGACGTCCTCGATTGCAGGAATGAGCAGTTCTTTGCCCCCGCTTTTCACCGCGTAGATGTCGTTGCCTGCGGTTTGGAAAATGGCGCTCAAGGTCCCCAGTAGCTCGCCCTCTATCGTCTCCACCGAAAGCCCGATGAGTTGGAAATGATAGTATTCGCCCTCAGGCAGCGCAGGCAGACGGTCTTTAACAACAAAGACATCTTTTCCCGTTAGCGCCCGGGCCTGGTCCATGTTTTCGATTTCTTCGAACTGAGCGATCCAGACCCGTTGTTGAGCGCGAAGGCTTATAAGGGTCAATTGCCGTTGCACCCCGCCTTCCATTAAAAACAGCTTCTCTCCGGCTTCCATTTCCCCCATGGTTTCGCCGTAGGGAAGAACCTTGAGCGCACCCCGGACCCCGTGAGTTCTTACCACTTTCCCGACAGGGACCAGGCAGGATTTGTCCATCTGCGCTATTCGATGATCTCGAGAACGGCACGCTTGCGAATTTTCGTTGACGCAGCGCTCAGGATCGTTCTCATGGCGCGGGCAGTGCGCCCCTGCTTGCCAATTACTTTCCCGAGGTCTTCTTTTGATACCCGAAGTTCGATAACAGAGGTCTGCTCACCCACTATCTCAGAGACCCTCACCTTCTCAGGGTTGTCAACCAATGCACGCGCCATAAACTCGATCAGTTCCTTCAACATGATTATCCTCCGGATGAATGCGCAGCGACTTCAATTGGGAATCTAGCTCAGCTTTCCATGCTTTTGAATGAGGTTGCGAACGGTGTCGGTCGGCTCTGCACCCTGTCCCAGCCAATACTGGAGTCTCTCACTGTCGATCTGGACCAGCGCTGAAACCGGCAGGGGGTCATAGGACCCGATTCTCTCTATGAAGCGGCCATCGCGCGGCGCCTCAGAGGAAGCGACAACAATCTTGTAAAAGGGCCTTTTTTTTCTTCCACCACGTGCCAAACGAATTTTAACCGGCATTAACTTGAGACCTCCTGAATGAATTGGGCTAAGCCCAAATGAATTCTTCCAACCTTTCCGGCTGCCCGTCCCGTATAGAGTTTCAATACCGACGGGAATCCTTCTTCCCTCGGGCAGACCGAAGGCGCAGATTTCCTACTGATTTTGAGCAGTAAAATTTTTCATATAACGCATGATGCATAGATTAGAAAGGGAAAAATGACCCTTTTCGCCTGACCTTTCCCTTCTTTTTCCTGCCTCCGTCTCCGGCGCCCATCATCTGGCGCATCATGCGGCGCGAATCTTCATAGCTCTTGAGAAGCCGATTTACATCCTGAACGCTCGTCCCGCTCCCGTTGGCGATTCTTCGCCTGCGGCTCCCGTTCAGTACATCCACGTTCCTGCGCTCCTCCCTGGTCATGGAATTGATGATGGCCTCCATGCGCGCGAACTCTTTCGGATCGACCTGGACCTTCTTCAGCTCTTTTAGCATCCCCATACCCGGAAGCATGCCAAGTATCTGCTCGAAGGAACCCAGTTTTTTCACCTGCTGGAGCTGCGCAAGGAAATCCTCGAGGGTAAAGGTGTTCTGCTTGAATTTGCGCGCGATCTCCTGGGCCTGATCGACGTCAAAGGCCTCCTGTGCTTTTTCGATCATCGACAGAACGTCGCCCATCCCGAGGATTCGCGAGCTCATCCTGTCGGGGTGAAAAACCTCCAGGGCGTCAAGTTTTTCTCCGACACCGATCAACTTTATCGGGCAGTTGGTGACCGATCTGATGGAAAGGGCCGCCCCACCCCGCGCGTCGCCGTCCAGCTTTGTAAGAATTACCCCGGTAAGACCGAGCTTTTCGTTGAACGAGCCGGCAATGTTCACCGCATCCTGGCCGGTCATTGCGTCGGCAACCAGGAGAATCTCCGATGGCTGGAGGATGTCTTTGAGCCGCGAAAGCTCCTCCATCAGTTCGGCGTCAATATGCAGCCGCCCCGCCGTGTCAACCAGAAGAGTGTCGCAGTTCTCCTGGCGGGCGTAGTTTAAAGCCTCTTTTACAATCTGCTCCGGGGTCTGCCGGGATGTAGAAGAATAGACCGGAAGCTTCAACTGGCCGGCAAGCGTGATCAACTGGTCGATCGCCGCCGGCCGGTACACGTCCGCCGGAACGAGGCAGGGCCTTCTGCCGTCATTGGAGAGCTTGCGGGCGAGCTTGCCCGCCGTTGTGGTCTTGCCCGAACCCTGCAGCCCCACGAGCATCACAGGAACCGGCGCCCGTCCGGAGAGCTTGAGGGGCTCGGCGGCGCCGCCCATTAGCGCGGTCAGCTCTTCATTCACTATCTTTATGACCTGCTGGCCGGGCGTAAGGCTCTGCATCACTTCCTGCCCGACGGCCCTTTGCGCAATGCCGGCGACGAAATCCTTCGCCACCTTGTAGTGGACATCGGCCTCGAGCAGAGCCATCCTCACCTCGCGAAGCGCCTCCCTTATATTGGCCTCGGAGAGTTTTCCCTGGCCCCGCAGGTTCTTGAATATCTTCTGTAATCTATCCGAAAGATTATCGAACATTTTACCCGCCGGTCATCCTGGAGATTAATAGTTAACTTGTTCTTCTAACGCATCCGGGCACAATCTTCAAGAGCAGGTGAACAAGGGGGTCACCACTGTGAAGTGAAGTCTGAAGGAAATCGCAGGCAAAAAATTTGCCTATGCCTCAGGATAACGCCGGCAGCGCCGAATTGCTTGCAGCTAAGCGGGAGGGCTACTCGTTGATAACCTGTCCTCGCAACTCGGCTTTTTATATGTTAAGTCCGTAGTCCGTAGTCCGTAGTCCGTAGGATGGGTGGAGCGAAGCGCAACCCATCACTCTCGTTATCCACAGATCATTCCCCAAAGTCCTTATCCAAAAGGTCGTTGCAGCCGCCCCAATCCGACGCGTAAAGCCCGCGCCGCACATATTCATGAAATGTGGAGTGTGGCCAATCGGAGACTCGCGATACCAAACCATGTTTTACCGGGTTGAAATGGATATAGTCGAGGTGATGCTGCAAATCCTCTTCATCCCGTACGGTATGTTCCCAGAACCTGCGCTGCCAAGTCCCGCGTTCACCCTTCATTTCTCGGCTGGTTGAAACACGTTCACCCAAAGGAAGCGCTCGCGAAAATCCGGCCTTGATACGCCGCCAGCGATTTGAATAATCTGAATCCTCTTGAGGCAATCGCCATATTGCGTGGAGATGATCCGGAAGTACAACCAGGGCAAGATTGATGGAGGGAGCGCGTTGATGCTCATCCCGTAGTGCGGCCTTCAAATGTCGAACGTGTTGCACCAGTATATCGAGATGCCTTTGGGCAATAGCTACGGTGAAGAAATATGTCCCACCCGGCAAGCGGTTGCGGCGATAGTTGGTCATAGTGTTCAGCCGATTGGAATGGATGTTCAGCCGAGAAGCGATGGGTTGCGCTTCGCTCCACCCATCCTACGCGCTACGCGCTACGCGCTTCACTCGTCAAACTCTTCAAACTCGGCCGCCAGCTCAGCTTGATCCCACTGAACGCTGAGGTTGAGGACGGCGGGAAGTGACTCGGGGTACTCGACACATAGCTTTCCCATAATGTCTCCGATGCTCGGAATCTCAACGCCCAATGCGGGATTTAATCCCTGGAAAGCATGCTTCTCCTTGAATTAAAAGAGCCCGCCCTTCCCAAAAAAGAAAATAAGCGCACAATGGGGGCTGGGTCAACGAATCTTTCGGTTCCTCTGAAAATATTGGCCCAAGACTCATACTGGATACTGGATTCCGCGCGCGCGGCGAGTCGTTTTCGATCGTTCGTCTTTTCGTCCGGTTTCAAGCGTTATGAGCAGGGCGCAAAGCCGCGCCAATGCTGGAGGGTGTTTTGGGAATATGGACAACAAATTGTCCAGTTTCTCCAGTTCTTCTCAATCTGCTTGGGGGAGACAGCAATGAGATTACGATTTTAGACATTTCACGTCCGGGGAGGCGCGTCTACTCTCTTTTGACGATTACTATGGACCGGATTACTCCAGCACGATTTCCGTGAAAGCCTGCGGGTCCGATATCGCACTTATTTCGGGGCTTCCCGCCCAAACCATCGCAAGCTCACGAAAATAGCTCACGAGCGCGATGTTCGCCCTGAGGCGCATCCCCGGCTTCAGCTCATCGAGTCCGAACCACTTTGCCGGGAAAAATGCTTCGACAGCCATGTGGGGCAGAGATTTTTCTATCCTTTGCACATGTCCTTCCGAGGGAAGTCTTTGCCCTGGAACGCCCTTTTCCAGCCGAAAAAGCTCCGGCTTTATCTCGAACCCGTCAGGACAGGAGGAATTGTTTTGAGCAATGAGATAGACGGCAAGATGGTTTGGTTTGCCTTGGGCCTCGATTGTAAAATGAAGCTGGAACGCCTCGGATTCAGGGAAGCTATCCCCATAATCCAGGAAATTCGGGTCAACGTAAGTGTCCGACAGACTGAAAAGGTAAAAGCCTTCCGGCCTCCATGCAAGGTGCACATCACCGAAGGGGACATAAGGGGCAGGCGCGGTAAAGCCGGAAAGCAGCGTTTTTTCCTTTTCCCATTCGATAAGCGACTGGTCGCAAACATCGATCCGGCAATCCGCCCGTGTAATCCTGACCGGCTGAACTCCATCGCCCTTTTGCAGACTCTCCCCACCCTTTGCCAAATCCGCCGTACCATGGGTCTCGACTTTCCGTTGGGCGCCGCCGAAGGCAGCGCCGGCGCTGGCTGCGGCCCCGCCGCTCCCTGAGTGAATCGACTCGAGTACGGAATTGAGCTTCTTGAAGTCCTGCGTCAACGCTTCATACGGCCTGTTTGACGTGTCGATAAGGCCCATATTGTAGTCTTCACCGTCCTCGCGCCCCCCGAGCGGCTCATCGCAGTATTGAAACCAGTGCGCCCCGACCACGTTCGGGAACCGGGCGAAGCTGAGCAGGGCGTTGCCCGCTCCCCATGTCCTCTCGGTTTGTGTAGCGACCGTCATGAGGTGGCCGGGTTTTGCATGGACATTTCCGGCGGTTTCGTTGCGGTTGCCGCTCCTGTTTTCGGCCGCTGCAAAAAAGAACTCGCTTACCAGAACAGGCTTGCGGCTGAGTTTGCCTAACCCCTCGAAGAAGTAGGGAGCGACCCAGCCGTCGGCGATGTCAACGTTGTAGTTGGTCGAAATCACGTCCACATTGTCGCCCATCGCCAGGATCGCGTCCTGGTGATAATAGAGCGGAAGCCTGTCGCCAAGCACCAGGGCACCAGGGTGGGCGGCGTGAACGGCTTTGTACATCAGTTCGTAATAACGCTTCGCGCAGGCGCTCATGAATCGGTCCACCAGCCTGATGCCGTTTCCACCCGGCCTCAGCTTCAGACTCGCTCCAGCCTTTTTCAAATCCTCAAAATCCCTGACGCCGCCCCGGGGCGACCAGTCGGCGAGAAAAGCCTTCCAACTCCCCTCATAGCCGTCGTAGATCATTTGCCACAGGAAGCGTTTGGTGTGGTTTTCCCAGGGCGCCTTCAGAAACCATGTGAAAAGAGCCGAATTCCACCAGCCGACTTCATTGTCGCTGAAATACCCGATCAGTTGGGGCAGATTCCTGTACGGCGCCGTAAGCTCTCGTGCCTTTTCCAGCGTTGTTTGCTCCATTTGCGGATCGAAGGGATCGAACCAGTGGAAGCGCGAATGCCGGCCGAGTTCCAAATCCACCATGAGCGGCAGACCCAGATCGGGCGAGCTGTCGGACCATCCGCCCAAGGTGTTGAAGCCCCATCCCCTAAGCTGGCTGCCGACCTTTGTGCGCCATTGTTCGAGGGAAGGGTAGAAATTCGCCCAGCAGTAGGCCTCTGCGGCCCTGCTCTTTTCGCTCTCCTTGCCGGGAGAAACGATATTGACACCTTTTGAATAGAAAGGTTTGCCGTCCGGATCGATCAGCCACTGGACGCCGTTTATAACGGCCGTGCCCCATTTTTTGCCTTTTGAGTCCGCCTTTGCTGAAGGGGAGGGCAGGGGGGGTTGAATTTCGGAATGCTGCGCGAAAACCGGCTGGGAGAGCGCTGTCACAACCAGCAATACAATCAGATGTCGAATCATGGGAATAGAATGTACCTCAGAGTTTACGGCCTCTCCTCGGCCTTCGCGGCAGGTTCATCAAGCGTGGCGAGGTGCTTGCAATAGGCGGCGTACTCCTGGGGAACCGTAATGACCTGAGTCAAATCAAGACTGCCGAATATTTCAGAGGGCAGCAGAAAGTTGCGAAAAAACAGTTGCAGCATCTGGAGTTGAGATGCGTGCGAGAGTAAGGCTCGCCGCTTGCCTTCAACTTCCTCCGAACTCAGAGGCAGTGTCACCCAGTTAGTAGCGGCAAGAGTTTTCCCCGAAACTTTGCTGTAGCCGCCAACCCCTGTGCTGGAAATCTCCCCGGCCCACTCACCGGCGCGCGGGTAATCCTTGTAATGCACCAGATAAGTCAGCACCATGGCCGGAAGGGTATCCTCATCGTCGTAGATGCTTCGGAGGGCGTCCAGCACGAAGACCCCGGCCGTTGCATGGTCCGGATG
>JBEKXG010000264.1:0-6742 GCA_049512295.1 Syntrophobacteraceae bacterium | reverse complement strand
GGATAGAATTCTGCGCCGAACTGCCCAAGACTGAAACAGGGAAGATACAGAGGTTCAGGCTGAGAACTTGACGAACGTATCCGCCAGCCCGTTCAGAGTGGTGACTTCTGAAAGCTCGGCGCTCGGGATTTTTATCTTCAGTTCCTTCATGGCCGCTGCCAGGATTTCCATCAGGTCCAGGCTGCTTATACCCAGGTCGCGATAGGACTTGCTCGTATCTATTTCACCATCTCCCAATTCAGGCACTATCTGCCTGCCGATTCTCAACAACCTGGTCAAAATTTCCTCTCTTTTCACTTCGTCATCCTTCCCATTCCCGCGCCCCGTGCCCTACGTGGCCGGGCCGGCCAAACTTGTGATTCTCAGTCCCTGGGTTCATCCTTCATATCTGGCGATAAGGCTCGCCGAGTTGATCCCGGCAAATCCAAATGAATTGTTCAGCATAAAACGTACCGGATACTGTACCGCGTGATTGGCGCAGACGTCAAGATCGATTTCAGGGGCGAGCCGGTCAATATTAATCGAAGGATGAAGCCATCCGGCGCACATTTGAAGAACCGAGGCCACAGTTTCGACGACCGCCGACGACCAGATCGTATGCCCAAGCATCGACTTGGGCGCATTGATCTTGAGCTTCCCTGCGTGCTCCCCGAAAACACGCCTGATGGCTCGGATCTCCGCCAGGTCTCCCAGCACCGTTGATGTGGCGTGTGCCGACACGAAATCGATCTTCCGGCGATCGATGCCCGATTTATGCAGAAGCCGCTCCATCACCCTGGCTTCATGCTCCTCGAAGGGCGCAGGTGTCCGCGAAGCCGCCGAACTGACCTCAACCCCCAGTATTTCGGCGTAGATCCGAGCTCCTCGCCTCAGAGCGTGCTCCAGTTCTTCCAACACCAGTCCGCCACCGCCATGGGCGACAACGAAGCCCTCACGGCCGGCATCGAAGGGACGGCTCGCCCTGGACGGCTCATCCCCGTAGCGCGCGAACGAGATGGCTCCCATTGCTATAAGAGAGTGCAATGTAAACGAGGTGAAATCAAAAACCGGCCCGACCACAAGAGCCAGGTCAATGTCGTGGTGGCGGATTTCGTCCAGGGCGCAGCGCAAACCGATGTTTCCAGAGGCACAGGCTCCCCCGACGAGATACACCGGGCCGTGGATGCCGATCACCTCCGCGACGCAACCCGCGTGGTCCGAATCCCACTTCTTGACGGCGGCTGCCGCATCAATGTCTAAATCCTCCGGGTCACGGGTGAAGGCCTCCCAGTTGTGGTGCATATACATCTGGTTGATGTTGTGGCCCGTAACAACGGCTGAAATCCTTTCACTATCGATTGGCTGAGAGAAAAGGTCTGCATCCAGGAACGCGCCGAGGGCAAGCAGTATGCTGAACTTTGTCGACCAGGCGGAGTATTTGACAAGCTTGAGCAAGCGTTTTGCCACATCGGCGGGGATACGATCCTGCAGCTCGGATACTTTTGAAAGCGTATCGTATCCGGCAAGACTCCCCGCGACTCCGGCGCCGAGCCCCGGCGCTTCCCAATGCCCGATTGCCGAGATCCCCTGGAGAAGGCTTTGCAGAAAGCCGTCCAAGGTGTCTCCCAATGGCGTGTTGATGGACATTCCAGTGATCACGACCCTTTTCATTTTAGCCATGATAGATTGATCCGGCGCATTCCTTCCGCGGCCTGCTGTTCGTAATCCACCGCTGTAATGGCGTCAAGAAGCAGAAATGGCTGGCGGTGAGGGATCAGCCGTTCAATCTCCGGCTGCCCCATGCTCACTTCCCGTGCGGCAGGTCCATGACACCGGAGCGCCGTGCGGGTCGATCGGCGCAGGAACTGCTCCCGTGTTTCGGCGTGCGGCATTGACAGGTTCCTTTAAATAGGCGGCCAGACAGGGCAGGGCCAGGGACCTGGACGCTCCGGAGAGGAGATCAAAGTCGTATGATATGCAAATGTTGAGGTTCAACAATCTTGTGAGCCGATTCAGATGCAACTCCTGCCGCTATTGCTCCAGAAACTTCATAACGGGTCCCGCCAGTTTCTCCTTCTCGCAGATGAAGGCGGCGTGGCCGCAATTGCCTTCCAATTCCAGGACTTCTGCGTTTATCAGTCTGGAAAATACTCGAGCCGGCTCCGGATTGACCATCTGGTCCTGTTGGGACACAATAACCAGGGTTTTTGCTCGAACGGCCGAAGCAGTCCGCTCCGGGGACCCGCCGAAAGTCCGGTAGATATCTTGCCCCATGATTGCCTTGAGTTGCCATTCCCAATCATCCGGGCTGAATCGCGCAATACCCTTAACGATCCCGGCCAAATACCCCGGAAACTCTTCCGGACTTGTATGCATGGCTATGTAGCCGGGAGTATACAGAGCGAGTGAGTGAATGGCGGATACAGTGTTCATTCCCCGGCCGGCGTCACCGCAACTGCGGCCCGTATCGATCGCCATGATCTCGCTTTGAAACCGAAGCAGATCGCTCGAAGCCAAACGCGGGCTGCCCACAATAGAAACAGCCCTTTTGAAAACTTCCGGGTAGGAAACCATCCATTGAAATACCTGCATGCCTCCCATCGAGATACCGACCACGGCGTGAATTCGTGTCAGGTGCAGTTCACGGGTAAGCAGAAGATATTCGGCGTCGACCATGTCGCGGATCGAAAATTGCGGAAAGGATTGGCCGGACTGTTCTTTGCTGTTGGATGGCGAGGAAGATACCCCGTTGCCCAGGCTTTCAACGGCAATAACATAGAATCGGGAGGTATCGATGAGCTTGCCCGGCCCAATATTGCCGGTATCGATAAGGTCCCGGGTGGTCCCGGCAAACCAGGTTGGAAAGAGCACAGCATTTGACTTCTCTGAATTGAGGTTTCCAAGGGTACGATAGCCGAGCCTGCAATCTCTTATGACCTCGTTATTCTCCAGGCGAAAATCACCCAGTTCGGCAAACCTGAGAGCCTCGTTGCCATGGGCGGCTCCAGTCACTATGAAGAATAGAAACAAGAAGAGCATTGAACGAATAGCCGGCTTCATCCGGGTTGTCCTCTTATGTTTCATGGTGTCAGATGGGGGCATGAGCTACAAAACAGACTGCAAGCGCATACACTTCAAAAAGGGTTCGCTTCATGTACAGTGCTTCCTTTGTGTCCGTAGGCCATGAAGTAGACGACCGGCACTACAATAAGTGTAAAGAAGGTCGAAACTGCTATACCGAAGATCAGCGCCCAGGCGAGGCCGGAAAAGATCGGGTCGAGAGTGATCGGCCACGCCGCCAGCATCGCGGCGAGGGAGGTCAGGAGTATCGGCCTTGTTCTGAGCGCCCCGGCCTCGATTAACGATCTTTTGAGGGGCTTTCCTTCCTTCTTCCGCTCCTCGACGAACTCGATGAGCAGGATCGCATTTCTCGTGGCGATGCCCGAAAGGGCGATCATGCCGATCATGGCCGTCGCAGTAAAATAGACCGGGTTACCCCATCCGCCGACCGTCTGACCCACCCAGAAACCCGGCAGGATGCCTATTACAGAGAGGGGCAGGGCGATGAGCTGGATGGCCGGAAGGAGATAACTTTGGGTCTGGTAGAGCAGCAGGATGTAGATCCCCAGCACGGCGATTCCGAAGGTTGGCCGCCTTGACGGCACGCGCGACGGCGTCGATTCCGATTCCTCGTCCGGCCATGCGCTGCGGAGAGAGATAGAGCGATATCTGCCTTTGTCTTCCCCCTACGATATAGGTCTTGCCTGCGTTTTTGACCCCCTGAAGCCGTATTTCAAGCTCTTCGGCCATACGGCGAAGTTCGTAATCGCTCAATCGGCTGCTGTAGAGAGTGAGATCTACAATGGGCACATCATCTATTTCAACCGGCTTTATCACCCAGTTGGCAACCCCGGGCGGCACCTGGTCGATATTGGAGTTGATCTTGTTGTAGAGCTTGACCCAACTGCGTTCCCGGTCCTCGCCAACGTAGAAGCGGACCGTAACTATGGCCTGTGACGGATAGCTGGTCGAATAGACGTATTCTACACCGTCGATCTGGTAGAGCAGTTTTTCGAGGCGGGTGGCAACCTGGCGTTCTACCTCGCGAGCCGATGCGCCTGGCATGGTGACGATTATGTCGGCAATAGGCACGACGATTTGCGGGTCCTCTTCGCGTGAGGTAACCGAGAGCGCCACCACGCCCGCAATGAGGCTTATCAGGATGAGAATGACCGAGAGGTTCCCCTGCAGGAAAGCCACGACGATCCGGGTCATCAGGTTGACCGTCTTTTGTCCTCCGTCTTCCGTCCTCTGTTTTCCTTCCCGCGGTTTGCCCCCGGTCACGGCGCCACCACCTCCTCACCCTCCTCAAGTCCCGAGAGCACCTCGACGAGCGAGTCCCTGGTCCGGCCCGGTGTTATGAACCTCCTCAATGGACGGCCGTCCGGACCGACAGTGTCCACCAGGTACAACTGGCCGACCTCCCGGACTGCCCTGGCAGGGATTACCAGCGCCTCATATTCGCCGTACGGAACGTATATTCTCCCGAAGAGGCCGTTTACGAGATCGGCGCCCGCAGGCAGACCGATCTTCACCAGCATTGTGCGGGTAGCGGTGTCAGACTGGGGGACGATTTCTTTTATCTCCCCCTTCATCGTACGGTCCAAGGCGTCAACTCTGACATCGATCTGCTGCCCGGCCTTAAGATGAGGGATAAGCGATTCCGAAACGATGGCGTGGATTTCGGCCTGAGAGGGCGCATCGAGAAAAAAACGGGTTGGCCCGGCGCCGCCATATCCCCGGCGTTTGCCATCTTCTTCACTACACGTCCGGAAAACGGGGCCTCGATCACGGTGTAGCTGAGCATTACCTCGGCTTCCTTTACCGCCGCTTCGGCCTGCTCCCTCTGGGCCTCCACCCGTGCCAGATCCCCTTGAGCCGCCTGGACCTCCTGAACTGCAGAGCCGGTCTGAGCGTTGGTAACATCCCGCTGGGTCCTGGCATACTGGGCCTGCTGCTCAGAGGCAGCTCCGCTTTTCAAAAGATTTTCATACCGGCGAAAATCCGTTGCCGCTTTTTCCCGGTTCGCTCTTGACGCGGAAACCTGGGCCTCGGCGGCGCGCAGTTTCGCCCCGGCCCCTTCAATCGCATGACCAATCGCATCCGCCTGGGCCTTCGCCTGGCGAAGCTTTGCCCGGACTTCCCGGTCGTCCAGGGTCGCAAGCACCGTCGGGTGGGCGCTTGCGCTCTCGGGTCCGCTAACCCAATCACCCTCCTTCACCCGGATTTCCCTGACTTCAGCCATGAGGCGGCTGGATACCTGCGCCTCGTCTCTGGATCGAATGCTTCCAACCTGTTCGATGAGCAAAGGGAACGTTTTTCGCTCCACCCTTGCGGTGGGCGGCTTTTGCCGGAAGGGTTCAGGCCGGGCGGCCTCAGGCCCCACCTTTCTCACGAACGCCCCGGAAAGCCAAAGCATCAGGACGATAAGGACCGCAAGCGCGCCGAACCCCTTGCCGAGTCGAACAAGAGAGGCTCTTTTTTTATCCCGGGCGGAATTATTCTCTGTCATCTTCATCTATCCGCAGTCTACCCCACTTTGAGGTGAGGATGCCCTGGAAGCGCGAGTAGTCTCCTCAGTCCTTCAATGGCGCCTCGAAATATTCCTTGAGGCCGTAATCGTTTATCTTTTTTCGTAAAGTAGGCCTGGTTATCCCCAAAATTTTGCAGGCTTCACCGTAGTTTCCTCCGGTATGCTTGAGGATTTTCAGGATATGCTCCTTTTCCACAGAGTTCAGGCTTTTGAGTGCACTTTCTTCGCAGGCGGAGGCTGGCGTATGGATGGCTTCCGACCGCTGGAACCAGCATTCGTCGAGTTCGAGCACGTCGCTCGGAGAAAGGATCATGGCCCTCCTGAGCACATTTTCAAGCTCCCTGACATTTCCCGGCCAGTCGTAAGCCTTAAGGGTGTTGATGTGTTGCATTGGAATTCGGGTTATGTTCCTGTTTAGTTCCCGGTTCATCCTCGATATAAAATTTTCGGCAAGCGGTATGATGTCTTCCGGACGTTCTTTCAGGGGCGGGATGTGGAGCACGAAGACTTTCAGCCTGAAATAGAGGTCTTCACGAAAACCGCCTGCCTGCACCATGGCTTCGAGGTTCCGATTCGTGGCCACGAGGAGGCGCGCCCGAAAGGGGATGTCCTTCAGACCTCCGACACGCTGAAACTGCTTCTCCTGGAGCACACGCAAGAACTTAGCCTGAATTTCCAGAGGGAGTTCTCCGACTTCATCCAGGAAGACCGTGCCGCCGCCGGCAATTTCAAGTTTTCCCGGCTTCCGCTGGACAGCGCCGGTAAAAGCCCCCCGTTCGTGCCCGAACAACTCGCTTTCGAGCAGGTTGCTCACAACGGCCGCGCAATTGATAGCCACAAACGGCTCGTCCCGGGCCCACTGCTGGTGGATGGTGCGGGCGACGAGTTCCTTTCCGGTCCCGGTATCGCCTTCTATGAGCACCGTTACGGGCGTGCCGGCAACCCGCGCTATGTCTTTGAGGACTTGAAGGATAGCGTTGCTTTTCCCGATAATCTGGTTCGGCTTGAAACTTTCCGAAATGACATGACTGAGGCGTTCGATTTTTTCCCGTTCTTTGCGCCTCATCAGAATCTTTTCAAGCAGGACGTCCAGGCTGTCCAGATCGAGGGGCTTATAGAGATAATCGACAGCCCCGCGTTGAATGGCGGCAAGAGTGGCCTCCATGTCCT
>JBEKXG010000263.1:0-7716 GCA_049512295.1 Syntrophobacteraceae bacterium | reverse complement strand
TGCACCGATCGGGTTTTTGCCGCGGTCATACAGCGCCGAGGCTGTACACCGGAGGTATGCTCCTGCTCCCCCATAGACATTGGGAGCAAACGTTTCACCGAAGAGCACGTCACTATCCCGGGTAATGAAATCATATTCGCCGGAACCCTCGGCTGATGGATTTAATACAAAATCGATCAGTATCGGCCTGGGTTTGCCATAGAATGGGATGGCGTAGGCGTAATCCCCCTTTCCGACAATCTCCTGTTTTCGTGTTCCGGTCATTTTTTCTATAGCTTTGTTCCAGGCGATCACCCTTCCGGCTCTGTCTCTGACAAAAGTTGCGTCGGGAAGAAAATCGATAATATCCATCGACTGGCGCAGTCCAGCGGCAAGTGCATCCATGTTCGGGATTCCGTTGACGTGGACTGAGAACAGAGCGCTGTTTTCCGGGGTATTTGGAAGTTCAGTTTTGGCCACGGGAAAAACCTCCCCGATGTGAAGCAGAAAAGTAACCCGTGGGGGAGGGTTTTTTGCTGTCACTGTTATGCTTCAGGCATATTACAATAAAAAGATATTATAGGTAAAGAGAAGGATCGGTTTTCAGTGCCGGAACACCAGAAACAATTTTTGTTCTCGCTGGGCACGATCCGGCATTTAACCGGTTGATTCACTAACTTGCAACGAATAGAATTTAAAGCTCATGGGGGTTCTCACAGCGTTGCCTGTTTAATACGGAATTGCATTCAAGATGATTCACAAGGCGGCGAGGAGGAGGCGACGCAGGCGTACACCATGGTACGTCGAGGAGCCGGCGACGAAGACA
Source organism: Syntrophobacteraceae bacterium (assembly GCA_049512295.1). Lineage (GTDB taxonomy): Bacteria > Desulfobacterota > Syntrophobacteria > Syntrophobacterales > Syntrophobacteraceae > SbD1. The sequence continues at coordinate 6,911 of JBEKXG010000263.1, read as the reverse complement.
ACGCAGTGAGCGCTTGAATGCGACTTCGTACGAGTCGGTCATCTGAGGTCACACACAGGAAAGGAAACATGGAATTGCAATACCCCGAATTGTCATTGAACCCGGCGCAGCCGGTGGCGACTGGTCGGACCGCAGCGATTTCGGCCTTGTTTATCGCGCCTCACCGTGAGTGGTCCGGTGCTGGCAGTGGCGCTCATTGCCCCCCTGGTAGGTTTACTGGCTGACGCCGTAGGGCGCAAAAGGGTAATTGTTGCGGCAATGCTTGGTCTGGCTGTCCCGACGGCTTTGACTGCAACAGCGGCTAATTTGGCTCAGCTTATCGCATGGCGATTTCTACAGGGCTTCTTCGTTCCTGGAATTATAGCTGTAGCCATGGCCTACATCAGTGAGGAATCGCCGAGCCGGTCCGTGGGCTCGACCATGGCAATCTATGTGACGGGCGGGGTTGTTGGCGGGTTTGCGGGACGTTTCCTCACCGGTATCATTGCACATCACTGGGGCTGGCGAGTCCCCTTTGTTGTTCTTGGCGCCCTCACTCTCGCTGGAGCTCTGGCGACTTGGCTGATTCTGCCGCGCGCCACAAAATTCGTCCCTCAGAATGGCGGTGTCGCTTCGCTTAAGTCGCTCCGCCTTCACCTGCGCAATCCCCAGCTTCTTGCGACATATGTCGTCGGATCCAGCGTTTTATTCTGTATGACCGCTACGTTTACGTACGTGAACTTTTACCTTGCGGACAAGCCTTTTTACCTGGGGCCGGCCGCCTTGGGAATGATTTTTGCCGTGTACCTTATTGGCGCCGCGATTACACCGGTGGCGGGGCACATCCTGGACCGCGCCGGTTTCCGGCTGGCCCTGATCGGAGCTGCCGGCATGATAGCAATGGGCATGTCGTTGACCTTGGTTCACTATGTTCCCGTTATTATCGGCGGGCTGGCCATTGGGGCGACCGGCGTGTTTATCTGCCAGGCAGCAGCATCGAGCAATGTTGGTAAAGCGGCCGATATAGCCGGTTCCTCCGCTACCGGTCTCTATGTTGCGTTCTATTACCTTGGCGGATTCGCCGGCTCGATTGTTCCCGGCTTTTTCTGGAAGCAAACCGGATGGCCTGGTTGTGTAGCCATCATCATCTGTATCCAGATGCTTACTGCTCTGATCGCCTATCGATTCTGGAAAGACTAACAGGTGTGCCGGCAAAAGGAGTCACATAAGGAAAAAGCGATGAACGATCTTATCGCCTCTATCAAAAAGGCCGTTGTGGACGGGAAACACGCTGAGATCGAGACCATGGTTCAAAGGGCCATTGACGACAAGGCTGATTTGGACCTTGTTATCAATGAAGCGCTGATAGGGGCGATGGAGATCGTTGGCCAAAGGTTTGCGGCCGACGAGATATTCGTCCCGGAAATGCTCGTCTCGGCTATGGCCATGAAGAAGGGACTGGAGCTGATAAAGCCGCTGCTCACCGGTGCCGGCGCTCAATCCAAAGGCGCCGTCATTATCGGAACCGTCAAAGGCGACCTCCACGACATTGGCAAGAACCTCGTCATAATGATGTTGGAGGGGGCCGGCTTCAACGTGGTGGACCTGGGGGTCGACCTGAGTGTCGAAAAGGTTATTTCGAAAGTGAAGGAGCTAAAGCCTGATGTTCTCGCTCTTTCGACACTGCTTACGACTTCGATGCCGGAGATGGAAAAGGTGATCCGAACACTTGAAGCCAGAGGACTGCGCGGCAGTGTCAAGGTCATGGTCGGAGGCGCACCGGTCGATCGGAAATTCGCCGAAAAGATCGGGGCCGATGGTTACGGGAAGGACGCCGGTGAAGCTGTCGAATTGGCCGGGAAGCTTCTGCGTCAGAATTGAAGAAATGGAGACCGCGAATCATGAAATCTACACCCTATACCTGTTCAAGTCAGTGCGAAAAGGATCTCTCCGGGCACGGAGACATAGGCCGGCTCAAATACTCCTCTCCTTTTCCCTTCAAAAAGTAATCTACCTTGCATACAATTCCCGCTTCATACATCACCAGTGTTTCGGCAAAAGCTCTTATATCTTCAGGATCATGGGTAATCATGATAACCGGCACTGCGAAGCGGGCCTGAATCGCGAGGAGTTCATTGCGGAGCTTTACCCGCAGAAGGGTATCCAGGGCCGCAAAAGGCTCGTCCAGGAGTAGGAGTTCAGGGCTCCGTATGAGTGCCCGGGCCAGGGCCACACGCTGCCGCTGGCCTCCGGACAGGTCGAAGGGCAAGCTTGCGGCAAGATGTGAAATCTCGAAGATATCCAGGAACTCTTCAACCTTGCTGCGACAGGTCCGGGAGAGGGGTTGCAGCCATGACTTCCGCAAACCCAAGCCCACGTTTTCAAAAACCGTGAGATGAGGGAAAAGAGCGTAATGCTGAAAAACGTAGCCGATATTGCGGTGCTGCGGACGTATATTGACACCGCTCTTTGAATCGAACAGGACCCGATCCCTGAGCACGATTCGGCCGGAGTCGGGAGTTATAAGTCCTGCTACGGATTGGAGAGTGAGCGTCTTGCCTGCGCCGGAAGGTCCAAAGAGCACGACAAACGCCTCGCTTGAGGAGAAAGCTGCCTTCAGGACAAAGCTTCTCCCACGGGAAAACAGTGCTTTCTTTACATCGACATGGATGAGCATGTCAGGGTTTGTTGAAGCCATGCTTTGAGAGGATCTCCCGGCCTTCCGCGCCCACCACGAATTCGACGAATCGCCTGGCCAAGTCCCCGTTCCCCGTCGAGCCGACAACTGAGATCGGATAGGTGATTGGTTTATGCTTCCTGGCCTCCAACGCCGTCTCGACACGATCTTTCGCCACTGCGGCGTCTGTTGCAAAAACAAACCCGGCATCAACTTCGCCCCGACTGACATAATCAAGAACCTGCCGCACCGACTCTGCGAAAATGAACTTGGGTTTAAGTTCTTCCCAAAGCCCTTCGTTGGTGAGGACCTCCTGCGTGTAACGGCCGGCTGGAACGGTTTCCGGGTTTCCCAAGGCGACTTTCCCGATTTCTTTGGCGGCGAGGTCTTGCAGAGCTTTAACCGGGGTCTTGGCCCCATGAGGATAAATGAGAACCAACTCATTACTCACGAAATTCTGCCGGGTGTCCGGGATGATGAGATTCTTCTCCATAGCCTGGTCCATTGTCTTCTGGTCTGCAGATGCGAAGACATCAACGGGTGCTCCCTTGTCGATTTGCTGAAAAAGTACGCCCGATGCCCCGAAATTGAAGACCACTTTCGTACCTGGATTGGCGCTCTCGAATTTTTTCCCGATCTCACCGAAAGCATTGGTCAGGCTCGCCGCTGCTGACACGGTCAGTTCGTGCTCGGCAAAAGCGTCTGCAACGAATGAAAAGGAGAGAACAACTACGCAAAGGGATACGAAACGAAAGATAGCGTGCTTCATCGGTCAAGCTCTTTCATGTAATGGGTTTTGAGCACTCTTCCCGAAGAGACGAGAACAATTATGCAAACAAAAGAGGTGATGAGAACCAAGGTTGCCGCAAGGCTGTCATTTCCCGCCTGAACCGCGGCGTAGACCGCGAGGGAGAGGGTTTGCGTCTTGCCGGGCAAATTGCCGGCTATCATCAGGGTGGCCCCGAACTCTCCCATCGCGCGGGCGAATGCAAGCATCGTCCCGGCAAGAATCCCCCGCCATGCAAGAGGAAAGGATACACGGAAGAACACTCCCGTCTCAGATAGTCCGAGCGTTCGCGCCGCTTTTTCCAGATCCTGGTCGACGCCCTCGAAGGCGGTCCTGGCCGATTTCAAAATCAGCGGAAGGGAGACAACCGTGGCTGCCAGCGCGGCTCCCTGCCAGGTGAACATGAGCGTTATCCCGAGAGCGTCATGAAGCCAGCGCCCGATCCAGCCGTTTCTGCCGACAAGGACGATGAGATAGTATCCGAGAACGGTTGGCGGCAAGACAAGCGGCAGGGTCAGGAATGCGTCCAACCACTCCCTGCCCCGGAACCTGCCCTTTGCGAGCAAAAAGGCCAGTGCAACACCGATCAGGAACGCAAAAAGCGTCGCAACGGCGGCTACCTTAAGGGTTAGCCAAAGAGGCTGAAGTCCAAGAATGGCGCTGATCATGCTTATCCCTAATCTAGTATAAATCCAACTTGCATGCGCCGAACAAAAGCTCTCTTTGGCAATGACCCAATTCGGGTTTCGTGACGCCTCATGCTAACCCCGAAAGACGTTTGTTTTCCGTTCACGAGGCTTGGCGGGCGGGAAACCCGAAAGGGTTCCCGCCTGTCTGCCCGGTGAGGCTTATACCGGTCTTTAGTCAAAGCTAAGGACCCGTGGCCCCGCAGGTGTCACTCTTTCATTATCATGACGCTGCTCGCTTTGATCAGGGCGCTCACTTCGTCACCCGCCTTGAGAGCGAGGTCCCGCACGGCATCAACCGTAATTGTTGACGTGAGTATGTTTCCGCCTCCAATATCAACTCTGACCTTCGCCGCGACTGCGCCTTCTTTTACCTCAACGACCTTCCCTTTTATGACATTCCTTGTGCTCAACTTCATGGCAAGCTCCTCCGCTTTTTGTAAGTAGGTGCAATCATGTTACGACAGTTCTCCAGCAGCCCCCCCCTGGACGCAATGCTGTTGACTTTAAGCCCTATGGTCATGATGCTGGGCCACTGTTCGTCATTCCGGCGGCCGTCATTCCGGCAGTACGTCGTCCCGGCGGTACGTCATCCCGGCAGTGCTTTTGAGCCGGGATCCGGTGCCGGGATCCGGAGCCGGAATAAAGCTGGAATCCAGTGTCTTTTCAAGCTCTTCTGGTCCCCGGCCCCCGGATCAAGTCCCGGGGCAAGCTTCGTCGGGGTGACGGCGCAGGACGCCTGGTATCTCTTGTAAAGAACTCAATTGGAACCTAATGTATCAATTTAAACACGTCAAGTAGGTAATGCAAACAGTACAGATTTGTTCGCTCGCACCTTTCCCGCCGAGGGGATATGACAAAAAGGCGCCTTCATGACGAAGCAGCTTGTGATCCGTAATCTCAGGGCGGCTCGCAAATCAAAAGGGCTCTCTCAGAGCGAGCTTGCAGAGCTGGCAGGGGTTAAGCGACAGGCCATCTATGATATGGATAAAAAAAATCTCCAGGATTGGTTTTGTGGCAGCTTCGGAAGATACAGGCTGCAGCGATCATACTATTCCACCCGGATTCAACTGCAGGTTTTCGGGTTGGGAAGCCCGGCCAGTCTCCTGGCTCCCTGCTTGATCCCTTCGGGGAAAAGTTGCTGCAGTTCCAGGGCACTTAGGCCTGTCCCCTCTTTGATTTGGCGATTCAGAGGGCTGCGGCCGTGGTAAGCGTAGAACTCGCGCAAAAAGTGGACCACCTGTCGGTGTTGCTCCGTAATGCAAACAAGCCCACTTTCCTCGGCCAAAAACCCGAACGCCGCTTCAGACCAGTCGTAAAAATCGTTGAAGAAACCATCTCCGTCGAAAACAATCTGACGGCCTGCAATACAGCGCACCCGCAGGCCCGGGTCAGTTTTGTTCGGTTCGGAATGCGTGCTCATGGCTCGGCTGCGCTCCGGCTGCAAGGACCTTGATCTTATCCGGGGTAGCCGGTAGATCGCAGATCCAGATGCCAGTGGCGTTCTTAATGGCGTTGATCACCGCCGGCGCCGTTGGAACCATACACATCTCACCAACGCCGGTGGCACCCATGGGTCCCTTGGGACGGGGCGTCTCCCGGATAATCGTCTCCATGTCGAAACTGTGCTGTATGGTGGGAAATTTGAAAGTGAGCCAGTCTCTGGTCTGGCCAGCTATGTACTGCTCCCGCAGAGCAAAGCCAACTCCCATGTCAAGGCCGCCTTCCAATTGCGCGGTCAGATTCTGGGGGTTGATCACCGTACCCGCGTCCACTGCGGTGGTCATTTTCAGGATCTTGACCTCGCCGCTTTCAGTATCCACTTCCAATTCAGCCATTTGCACGGCATGCACCTGGGATTCGAAAGAAGGCCCCTGGCCCGTTTTGGGGTCGAGGGGTCCGGCGTCTTCGTTCTTTTTGCGACCGAGGTAGCGGATAGGTTTGCCGGCTGCAGCAAGAGCTTCCGAAGTTTGCGCCCCGGTTTCCCTCATGGCGCTCCGCAGCTGTTCGAGGGCATCGATCAAAGCGCCGCCTATCATGTAGGTGATGCGGCTGCCTGCAGCCGGACCGCTGGCCGCCGTATGATCGGTGTCGCGGGTATGGACACGCACCTTTTCGAGGGGAATGCCCATGAATTCGGCGCTCAGTTGAAGCAACATGGAATCGTTGCCCTCGCCGGGATCGGCGGCGGCGGCAAAGACGCTGACACCTCCATCCGGGTCGAGCTCTGCAGCGGCCACAGCAACGTCTCCGGGTCCGCCGATGCCGAAAGACCCGGTGGCTAGGCCTACCCCGCGCCTGACCCGCCCCTCGCAATGAGTCCTGGCTTCTTTGAGTGCGCGTTCGTAGTGAGGGCGGATTTCTTCCAGTAGCTCCGGCACCGGCCATTCGGTCACCACCCGGCCGGTGGATTTGCTCTGGCCCGGCTTAAGTGAATTCTTCAGCCGGAATTCCAGAGGGTCCATGCCGAGCTTGTCGGCCAGCATTTCGATGGCACATTCCAGGGCAAAGTTCGCTTGGGGCGGACCGGCGCCTCGGGCTGCACTGCCCCACGGGTTGTTAGTGTAGACCAGCCTGGCCCTGGCATCCACGTGGGGAATATGGTAGGAGCCGGAGAGCATCAGCAGGCAGCGCAGGGTCAGCACATGGCCAATGGAGTAGTAGGCGCCTTTGTCCACCAGCATGTCGTTGCAGTAAGCGGTGAGCTGGCCCTGAGCGTCCGCCCCGAGCTTGACATTCATCTTGAAGGCATGGCGCTTGGAGGTCATCAGCATACTTTCGG
>JBEKXG010000262.1:0-6760 GCA_049512295.1 Syntrophobacteraceae bacterium | reverse complement strand
GAGGTTGGCGTGCGCACTCTCGCCATCCCGAACCTGCAAAGCTCATTGACGTTCTGGGCGCTTAGGCTGCAATCCGAACTGGTGTGGGACGGGGATTCAGGTACGACCGTGCCCAGTCCCGACCCCGATCTCCGCCAGGGGGTGGACTGGGCAAACTACTATACGCCGACCAAATGGCTGACGATCGACGCAGATTTTGCCACCTCCACAGCGCATTTCTTAAACAACCCGGTGGGGGGTAATTACGTCCCCGAAGCGGCCAGGATGGTCATCGCGTCGGGCGTAACCGTGCACGATGTGTGCGGTTGGACCGGCAGCCTGAGGTGGCGATATTTCGGACCTCGCTATCTGACCCAAGACGGTTCTCAGATGTCCCCCGGTACCAGCCTGCTATATTACCACCTCGCCTACAAGATCGACAAAAACTGGTTGATTGAGGGAGACATCTTCAATCTACTCAATACGAAAGCCGACGATATTACCTACTACTATACGTATCGGCTGCAACCGACGGCCGCGGCTGTGAGCGGCGACTTGTTCCACCCTGTCGAGCCGCGCACGTTTCGACTTATGTTAACCGCTCGATTTTGAGAGTGGCTAAGGTGATCGCAGCAACTCACTCATTACACGCGAAGCAGAATGCACAATGAACTCGACAGTCGCAGATGCTGAACTGGATATTTCGTTTCCGGCCGATTCCTTTGACGAGGAGACGGCCGGGCGCCGCCCACCTGAAGTCCCTGTCTTCTCGGACGGCAAAACCTGGTCGAGCCTGGCCGCAGTGCTTCTCCTGCATGCTGCCGTAGCCTGCGTCCTGTGGGTTTCCCCGAAACCTCACGACAGCGGCCATAAATGGATCGAAGTGCGGCTCGTTTCCATGCAGGGAGGCGCGGAAACGACCGGGCCGGGCATGCAGGGAGGATTGGAAGCCGGGGGAGGGGAGCAGCCGGCCACTGTCACGCCCCCTGCAAACCAGGAGTTACTCAACTCGCGTTTGACCACAGAAAACGAGAGAACGTTGCCTGCAGCGCCCAAGAACAATTTCCGGCCGACCCCTCATCCGAAAAAAGCGGAAAGAACGGCCACCCATCCTAAGGACCAGAAAGAAATCAGGTCCGTGCAACCGGTAAACCCGGCGCAAACCGAGTCCGGCGCAAATCAGTCCGAAGGTTCGGGTCAGGGCGCCGGGACCGGCGCAGGGACCGCCGGCGGCTCCTCGGATCAGGGGGTTGCGGGCGGTAAGAATGCACCGGGCGGCGCAGGCCCCGCGGAATGGGCTTTCGGCTCTCCCGGCGGCCCCAGTTTTCTGCGCAAAGTGTTGCCGTGTTACCCCGCTATCGCAAGAAAACTCGAAAAGGAGGGAACTGTCCTGTTGCGTGTGACCATAGATGAACGTGGCAGGCCCGTTGAAATCGAAATAATAAAGAAAGCCGGCTTCGGCTTTGACGAGGAAGCGGTGAAGGCAGTTAAGGATTCCACTTTTGTGCCTGCCAAAAAGGAAGGGAAACCACTTACCTGCAAAGCCCTGCTTCCGATTCGGTTCGTGCTGAAACAATCATAGGCCGTTGAAGTTGTACTTTGTACCTTTACAACCATTCCCATTGATAAGTGGGGCATCCGGGCCAGTTACGCCGAGCTGTTCCAAGCCCATAAGCCCGACACGTTTGTCTCACAAATAGTTTGACAAGAAATGCTTTTCAAGAAATACTGTCCCACAATTGAGAGCATCCAGAGCCGCTAAGAAGGCGGTGGGGATACTCGGTTGGTTTACCCAGTTTCGTCTGAACAAATAACGAAGTCACTCTAACCGATACTGTCCAAAAAATAAGGCCGCGAAAGCCTTTCACCCGCACGAAGGGGAAGAGGTGTTTTCGCGGCCTTTTTGTTTGTAACTCGGAGAACCGTGTTGCCCGTCCGTATTGTGCTGGAAAATTCGGGTTGGAAATCCATGCGAAAGGAGGTCGTTGGAATCGATATTCATAGAAGAAAGGAGGAGCAGGTCTTCCTCTCGACAAGGCATAAGACCTGCCCCAGGGAATGAGTTGGAAACCAATCCCCACGCCTCTTCTATCACGGTTGAAGGCGCGTGGCAATGAGGAGAAAAATTATGGCATCGATTAACACTACTCCAAGCTGCAGTCCCTTGTCGCGCGCGTGGCGCCATCACTGCCAGTCGGCCAAAAAGATCCCTGAAATGAATATGATAGCGGCGAGTCTAATGCTATTGCTGCTCATGTTCTACCCGGTTTGTGGTTTTGCTGACGATAAAACGGACACGCCTCAGGCGGTGGAAAGCCGAACGGCAAATAGCGGCCAGGCACCCGATGAAACTGTTCAAAAAAAGGAAACGAAGAAAGATCAATCCCTTGAACCCATTGTGGTTACAGCCACCCGAACGGAAAAATCCCTTTCGGATGTACCTGCCGCCGTGTCGGTTGTCACGAGTCAGGACATTGAAAGCAGGAACATCCAGAAAGTGGACGAAGCCGTCGACCTCCTCCCGGGTGTGTTCGACAAACGTTCCAAAGGACTTGATACGACCGGGTCGGTCATACTGCGGGGAATTCCGAATCAGGTACGGAACCTGGTGCTTCTGGACGGCGAACCTTTAAACAACGGCTATACCGGGTTTGTAAACTGGAATTCAATCAACCCTGAAGATATTGCTTCAATCGAGGTCGCCCGCGGCCCATTTTCCTCCCTCTATGGAGGAAATGCTATGGGCGGCGTCATCAATATCCTCACCCGCACCCCTCAGGAGAGGGAAGTTACCATCAAGAGCGGATATGGTACAGACAACACCTGGACGGAGTATGCATCATACGGGGACAAACTCTATAACCGGTTGAGCGTTTTTGCGACCTACGGCTACAAGCAAAGCGACGGATACCCGACCTCTCTTGTGGTGGTAAAGCCGGGAACGTCGCATGCAGGAACACCGGTCAGCGGGGCCATTCCAACGACGGACAACCAGGGCAACCCTGCCTATTTCATCGGCAACACGGGAGACAACAACTGGTGGACCCAATCCGGAAGCGTAAAGCTCGTCTACGACATAGATACAAATTCAAGGGCCTTCTTCTCTTACAGAAACGACCAGTATGGCTATGGATATGACAATCCGCAAAGTTTTCTCTACGATTCCTCCGGAAATAACATCTTTTCGGGAACTGTGAATATCAACGGCGGCCGGCTCGTTCTCCATGAGGGGAGTTTCCTCAGCGGCGGAGGCGGCGTGACTCAGGGCGTTTACCATGCAGGATATGAGACACAAGTGTTTAACGATGCCGTTCTCAAAATCTCCGGAGGTTTCCTCGATATGCCGGACAACTGGTATGTCACGCCGACCTCGGCAACCGCCACGCGGTCCGGAGGACCGGGGACGCTCAGCTCGACTCCTTCTCAGATGTACCACACAGACGTGCAACTCTCCTTTCCCGTGTTTGAAAAACATCTGATCACCGTTGGCGGCGCATTTCGCTACGACGAAGCGCAAAACCAGACAAATAATCTCACCGACTGGACCAATCCGGGGTCTAAGACCAATCTGACCTACGAGGCACAGGGCAAGGACAACATTTTTTCGTTCTATACACAGGCGGAGATAGCCCTGTTGCGCAATCTTACGTTCTATGCCGGGGCTCGCGGCGACTACTGGAAAACTTACGACGGCATGGCCAATCAGGTAGGTTCGCCCGGGTTTCCTCAGTACTATGACTCCAATAGCGACTTTTCCGTAAATCCCAAGGGGTCGCTTGTTTACAAACCTTTGGATGCTACTACGTTCAGGGCCTCGGTAGGAACGGCGTTTCGGCCTCCCGACGTGTATGAACTCTATAGAACATGGGCGACCAGCTATGGGGCTGTCTACGAGTCTAATCCCAATTTGAAATCGGAGACCAGCTTCTCATGGGACATCGGGGTGGAGCAGAAACTGGGAAGCAGCTCTGTTCTTAAGTTCAATTACTTTAACAATATCATATACGACTACATATATGCGATGACCGTCACGCCTAACGTTCTCTATCGGGAGGTTAATTCCGGCAAGGCTGAGACAAACGGTATCGAATTTGAAATCGAGACCAGGCCATGGGAATGCCTGAAAGTTTTCTCGAACGCCACATACATTCACAGCGAAATGTTGAATAACCCCGCTAACCCTTTGATCGTCGGGAAACAGTTGGTCGGGGTCCCCGAGGCTATGTTCAACCTGGGCGGAGAACTGACATACCGGAAGTTTTCTTTTACACTCACCGGCCGCTACGTGGCCAAACAGTACAGCAACGACCAGAACCTGGACAGGGTATCCGGGGTGTTCGGTTCATACGATTCGTATTTTGTGGCTGACTTTAAGGTCCGGTACAAGGTGACCCAGTGGGCAACGCTGGATTTTGCAATAAACAACATGCTGGGTGAAAAATATTTCGCTTACTACCAAGCCCCGGGGCGACAGTTCTGGGGAGGGATGACGGTAAAGTTCTGATGATAAAGGTCGTCATTTGCCTGCAGGTAACCGTTCTCCTTGTGGCCGTGATGGTCCTGTCGCCCGCTTGCGCATTCACGGTCAAAGACGCGGCCGGAAATGAGATCGAAATCACGCCGCCCGTAAAAAGAGTGGTGTTTCTTTCACTATATGAACTCATTCCGGTATTCGACGTTTGGGACCGGGTGGTCGGATTGAACCGCTGGGCATACGACAATGAACTCTTGAAGGGGTTTCCGCAGTTGAAGGAAATCCCCTCGGTAGGCACGGCGGATACGGTCAACATTGAAGTCCTGCTTGCTCTGCATCCGGACCTGGTGATCACCTGGTCCTACAAACCGGAGGTGGCCGATTTCCTGGTCCGAAGAGGCCTCAAGGTCATTTCGGTCTATCCGGACAGCCTTGAAGAACTCTACGCAGTCCTCGATCTGTGCGGAAGGCTTTTCCAGAAAGAAGACCGGGCCCGGGAAATCCGGTCCCTCATGGAAAGGAATCTTGCCGCGACGGCGTCTAAAGTGTCGCAGATCAGTCCGGAAAATCGGCGCAAGGTCCTGTGGCTTTGGCAAAAGCCGACAACCGTAAGCGGCGGAATGGGTCTTCAGCATGAACTGATCAAACTCACAGGCGGGATCAATCCTGCCGAACGAATTCAAACCAAGCACCCCGAGGTTTCCATGGAATCGATTGTGAGTTGGAACCCGGATGTGATTTTCATTTGGGGAAGCGCCCGATACGGCCCGGAGGAACTTCTTTCAGGTTCACAATGGAAGAGCATCAAGGCCGTCAGGGACGGCAAGGTTTTCAAGGCCCCTACCCTGACCACCTGGTCCCCGACAATCTGTAGTCTGGCGCTCTGGATGGCCTGGAAAACTTACCCGGAATATTTCGACCGAAGGGAGCTCTCGGAAGATGTTCTGCGGTTTAATCAGAAATGCTTCGGAATCCCCATGGAGGGGTTTACTTTCGATTAATTGGACGCGCCCGTGAAAAGAAAAATGATCCTTTTCAGCATTGGACTGTCTCCCTTTGTTTTTGCCTGTATTTCTCTCTTATTGGGAGCATACGCCATCGCGCCCTGGACGATAGCGAAGGTGTTGTTCTCCAAGATTCTTCTTCTGAAATCGGCCGATGCCGGAACGGAGCTTTCCATACTGTGGGATATCAGGCTACCCAGGATTATTTTGTCCGCGCTCGTCGGGGCAACCCTTTCAGTTGGTGGGGTGACGCTGCAGGGCATATTCAGAAACCCGCTGGTCGATCCCTTCATTTTGGGCCTGTCATCCGGGGCTGCGTTCGGATGTGCCCTTTCGGTAGCCCTTTTCCCCCAGTTTCCTATCCAGGTGGCGGCTTTTGTTTTCAGTCTCATAGCCTCTTTCACCACGTACATGCTGGCCAGGAGCCAAGGTGAAATATCCAGGCTCCATCTGGTGCTCTCCGGAATAGTGATATCCGCTTTTTTCAGCGCACTGGTTTCCATACTCAAGTTCCTCGTCGACCCCCATAAGTTGGTCAGTATCGTCTACTGGCTCCTGGGAAGCTTTTCCCTCGCGGACTGGTCATCCATTTGGGTCGCATCTTCAGGAATGATCCTGGCGTGTGTGCCTCTTGTGCTGATGAGATGGCGTCTCAATGCGCTTTCCATGGGTGAGGAGGAGGCCAGGTCACTGGGAATACCCGTGGAAAGAGACAGATTGATATTTATCGGCGCTGCCTCGCTCGCCGTGGGCAGCGCAGTGTCGGTGAGCGGGATTATCGGCTGGGTTGGGCTCATGGTGCCCCATCTGACCAGAATGCTGGTGGGACCGGACCATAAGCTCCTCATGCCCTTTTCCCTGGCAGCGGGTGCGGCCTTCATGATTTTTGCGGACACGCTTGCCAGAAATCTCACCTCTTTGGATATCCCGGTGGGGATCATAACCGCCCTGAGTGGCACGCCTTTTTTCATTTATCTCATGAGAAGGGGCGCCGGAACGAGCTGGGGAAGATGATCGAAGTAACTGGACTCACATTCCTGCATCGGGGAGCAAGAGAACCTGTCCTCCGGAAGATCGAGTTTCAGGCGAAAGGTGGTGAGGTGACGGCTATTCTCGGGCCGAACGGCTCGGGGAAAACAACCATCTTCCAATGTATACTCGGGATCTGGAAGTTTCAGGAGGGAGAAGTCCGCCTATCGGGAGAATCGGTAAATCAGCTAAAAAGGGCCGAGATTGCGAAGAGGGTTTCATCGGTGCCACAGGAGCACGATCCTCCGTTTGCTTACTCCTGCCTGGATATTGT
>JBEKXG010000261.1:0-6775 GCA_049512295.1 Syntrophobacteraceae bacterium | reverse complement strand
GGGAGAAATGCAAGAGCCGAGTGGCCCCATCTTGCTTTTTAGGATTATCCCTTTCTCTGTTTTGCTGATAAAATTGTCTGCAATCTCGAAGAAGGCGTCCCGCGAACGCCCAGCGCAATCGATAGACATGCGTGACGGGACGCCTTACGCCCTACGGGCTACTACGCCACATTAAGGGACGCCAAAGCGGAGTACGTTAACTTCTAACGTCTTGAGTGTAGTGAGTAAGTCTATCTCACGAGGAATATCTACAATTGCTGACCAATTTGGCCATCCACAATTTCGCCATAATCCGCGATCTCGAAATAAGCTTCCATGCGGGTTTCAATGTAGTGTCAGGCGAGACCGGCGCGGGCAAATCGATTCTGGTAGGCGCCGTTAATCTCATCCTCGGTGCACGCGCATCGAGTGAGATGATCCGAACCGGGGCTTCTGAGGCAAGCGTTGAGGCGGCAGTTCAGATGCCGCCCGGATGCATTTGTGAACAGTATCTAAGCCACTGGGGGATCGACTCCGGTCCTGAGCTTATAATCCGGCGAAGTATCGCCAGGAGCGGCCGGAACCGGGTATTTTTGAACGACCAGGCTGCGTCCGTGCAACAACTCCAGCAGTTATCACCCCTTTTGATCTCAGTCTCGGGGCAGCACGAGCATCAGCTTCTTCTCGATCCCGAGACCCACTTGGGCCTCCTCGACTCTTTCGCGAATCTCGATCCGGCTTGCTCCGAGGTACGCACGATTCATTCGGCATGGCTGGAGAGACGTGACGCACTTGTCCGAATAAGGCGCGCACGGGAGCAGAAAGCGGCCCAGATGGACTTTCTGCGATTTCAGATCGGGGAGCTTGAAGCCGCGAAGATTCGACCCGACGAGGACACCGAACTCGCACGGGAGCGGGAAATCCTGAAAAACGTCGCCGCGTTGACCTATGCTTCGCAAAGGGTCATCAACACGATCTATTCCGAGAAAGGCGCTATTTTGGAGCGGCTCTCCGAGGTGGACAGAGACCTCGATTCGATTTGCAATATTGATGCGTCTCAGAAGGACCTCGGCGAATACCTCCAGCAGGCCCGCATTCATTTGGAGGAGGTGGCTCACTCGCTGCGCCAGTACGCGGAACGAATAGTTTTCGACCCCACAAGGCTCGCCGCGGTAGAAGAACGGCTTGCGCTTCTGGGCAGACTAGGTAAAAAGTACGGCCCAAGCGCAAATGAAATGCTGGCCGGACTGGAAGAACTCCGAACGATAGCCGGCGAGAGTGAGGAATCAAACCTCCGGGAAGAAGAACTGGAAAAGGAGATCGAATCCCTGCGGCTTGCCTGCCTGGAGAAGGCCGGCGCACTTTCGCGCAAACGGCGCGAGGCGGCGCTAAGGCTCGCAGCGGAGGTCTCGTGCAGCCTGAGTGATCTTGATATGCCGCAGGCACGCTTCTGCGTGCACTTTTACGAAGAGGAAAATCCTCCCCTGTTATCCCCCACCGGTCTTGACCGGGTGGAGTTTCTGCTCTCGGCAAATCCGGGAGAAGACATGAAGCCGCTGGTCAAAGTAGCCTCAGGCGGGGAGCTTTCCAGGATTCTGCTCGCCCTCAAAAGTCTTCTCGGCAGGAAAGGAGAAGCTGAAACTCTCATCTTCGATGAGGTTGACGCTGGAATCGGCGGCCGCACGGCAGAACTTGTCGGGGTTCAATTGAAGAAGCTCACCGAGCGGCACCAGATCATATGCATTACTCACCTTCCCCAAATCGCCTGCTACGGCAAATGGCATTACCTGGTAAAAAAGCAGGCCGGAGGAAACGAGACCACCACGACAATCCGTATGCTCACGGAGTCGGAGCGCTCAGAAGAGCTGGCCCGCATGCTGGGAGGGATTTCCATATCGCAGAAGGTGCGCGAGCACGCTAGAGAGCTTCTGGAACGCAGTTCGGGGACGGAAGGCGGATAACGGAGGACGGATTTACTCATGAGGTCTGATATCCGTCATCTGACCGGCGTTACGGGGATTATAGATGGTCCTTCTGGCAGATGCTGAAAAACGCAGCAGGGCTTTGCATCCGGCAGGGAGCTTTCACCTGACGGCCCCCGCCGGTTCGGGCAAAACCTTTCTGCTTGCCGCCCGGTTTCTTCGCCTCCTGGGTCTGGTAGACCATCCCGGGCAGATCCTGGCGCTGACCTTTACAAACAAGGCGGCGGCCGAAATGCGTGAAAGAGTAAGGGGCTGTCTCGACCGGGCAAGAAAGGGTTCGGCCCCCGAAAACCCGGCGGAGGCCGAGCTGCTCGATTACGCCTCGAAAGCCCTCGCGGCACACAAAGAGATCGAAGAACTGCTCCTTGCCGGGGAAATTCTCCACATCCGGACTTTTCATTCTTTCTGCTACGCAATAGCCTCGCAGGCGCCACTCGAGGCCGGAATCGCCCCCGGTTCGAGCCTCATGGACGAAAACGAACAGGAGTTTTTCCTCCATGATGCCGTAGACGAGGCGCTCCAGGCAATCGCCTCCCGGGAGGAGGGCGATTCGGCACGCCGCGCCCTCATGAACCGTCTTCTTTATCTGAATAATTCCTGGTGGTCCCTGGCAAACGAAATGAAGGACCTGGTAAAAATGAGGGAGGGGCTGGTGGACCTGGTGCAGGTCCTGAGCCGCGACCGGGCGTCCGGCTATATCGAGGCCAGGGTGCGTGAACTGGCTCAATCGGAACTCAAGGGGCTCAAGGCCGATTTCGAAGCATGCGAGCTTGGCCGCGGATGGAGAAGTTTCCTCGAACAAACCGGCGATGCAGGCGCAGAGGTGGCCTGCACTCTTCCGGCCGACATTCCCGGGCCGAAGTGGGAGGCTCTTGCGCAGTGGATTTGCCTGGCGGACACTCTGCTCACCAAAGATGGCTGCGCGAGGAGGCAACTCGGCCCAAAAGCCGGGTTCTACAACGGGTTTGCAAAAACCAGATGGGGCGGCGCCATTCAGAATATCCCGCCCCAAACCGCGCAGAGGCTTCATCGGATCCGGCTGCTTCCCGCGTACGACACGCCGGCAACAAATCTCGATACGCTCTGGGACCTGGTTGTTCTCCTGCACTCCGTACTCGAGACCTATGAGACCCGGCTGGGCGCCGGAAGGGCCCTCGACTTCGCCTCCCTTGAGCTGGCTGCCCTGCGTCTTTTTGACGCTACCGATCCTTCCGACCTTCAATTGATACTCGACCAGAAGATTCGGCATATACTGGTTGACGAGTTCCAGGATACGAGCCGGGAGCAGTGGGAGCTTTTGCAGAAGCTGTGCACAGGCTGGTCGGACGGAGACGGGCGAACCCTCTTTCTGGTCGGCGACCCGAAGCAGTCTATTTACGGCTTCCGCAAAGCGGAAGTAAGGCTGTTCCTGGACGCCGCCAGACTGGGGCTTCCTGTCGAGGGCGGAGGGAATATCAACCTCGAGCCTCTTACGCTCGATACGAATTTCCGCTCGCAGCCTCATCTCATCGACTGGTGCAACAGGGTATTCGAAAACACGGTTATGGCTGAACCTAAAGCCGAGTTCGATGAAGTCCCTTTCAACCCGGCGAAACTCTCACCTGCTACGCCGGTTCTTCCGGACCCCGCGCCTGTCGAGCTTGCCCTCTTTATGGAATGGCCCTGCCGCGAGAGCGCAAGGGTAAGGGAAGCACAGTGGCTGGCGGGAAGGCTCGCCCAACATCTCGAAAAAGACGGCCGCGACTCACAGACAGCGATCCTTCTTTTCTCGCGCACTCATCTGCCGATATACCTGGAAGCACTCCGGCAAAAGAAGATCCCGGTTCAGGTGAAGCAGGGATTGAAGCTCATGGAGAGGCCTGAAGTGCACTACCTGTGGCAGCTCTGCCGGGGAATAGTTCTGCCTCAGGATAACCTTGCCTGGGCCGCCCAGCTTCGGAGTCCCTGGTTTAGCCTTGATTTTGACCGAATCCATGCCATATCGCGCGAGGAACCCCTTCTCTGGGTAGAGAAAATACACTCGTTTTCGGAACACGACGAGCAAGTCCGCTTATTCTGGCAAGCCCTCACCGGGGCCTGGCAGCATGTCGGACACGAACCGCTGGCCGATGTCGTCGAATCCGCATGGCTCGAACTGGAGGGGGCACATGTTGTGGGATCGAGGTGGGGGAGCCGGGGTCTGAACTGCTGCCGTCATTTTCTCCAAATGCTCAGGGAGGCTGAGCAGGGAGAACCGGTCAGGACTCTATCGCGGCTCGAACAGCTTCTGCAAAAGGCCTATGAACCGGTGGACCCGGACACTGCCTCGTCAAACACGGTTCTTTCAACCATTCATGGGGCCAAGGGGCTGGAGTTCGACGCGGTTTTCATTCCGTTTCTGGACTGGAACCCGGATGGCGGCAGAAAAGACCAGCCGCCCCCATACATGCTCGAGCGGGCGCCCGGTTTCGGCGATTACCTCCTGGCCCCAAGACCTGACAGTCTGACGGGCGAAAAGGACCCGCTCTATGCCTGGCTGCGAAAACTGCGCTCCAGGCGGCAGTTGGGCGAAGCAAGGAGGCTCTTTTATGTTGCCGTTACGCGAGCGCGGCGCGAACTGGTCATGAGCGGACTGGTAACAAAAAAGGGACACTCTTTTTCAACCGCAGCCGAAAGTCCCATGGGCTGGCTCAGCCAACATTACGGGATAGACGAACTTTGTGGAATAGACAAGATCGCCTGCCCCGAAGAAGCCGAATGCACCTGCAAAGACGAATGGAAAAGGTCCGTCCGCGACCGCGATGGTTTTTTTGTTCAGGTCGAACCCGATTACGCCCTCGGCGAGGCGATAGTGCCCGAGAGCGCGCCGGTTGAAATCGCACCGGCTGAATTTGAACGTGAAAAACCGGTTTTCACTTTAATCTCACCCTCCGCCTTGGCGGTTTTTGAGCGGGACCACCTCGCGTTGGGAACCGGTGGGGACCGGGCGGGCTGTGGAGATATCGGCTGCAGCCCCTCAGGCGCCGTCGAAGATTTGAGCGCCCATCCAGGTCGCGGCCCTGCCGCCTGTCCACCGAACGTGTGGGGATCTGTCGTTCACGGACTCCTTGCTGAATTCGGCAAAAAAGGGTCCCTCCCTTCGGCTCAAAGAACAAGCACCTCTCTTCGCCGAATGGGAATTGAGAGCTCCGGGACACTGGAGATAGCCCGCGCCGCTCTTTCGCACGTGAAGTCATGCCTGGATGATCCCTGGCTCCAGGCTTTTTATTGCGTGCCGCCTGAACGCCGGAGAGTGGAATGGCCTGTGGAGTGTACCTGCGACCAGGGTGTGCTTTATTCGGGCGTGGTCGATCTTGCCGCCGAAATCAAGGGGAAATGGAATCTGGTCGATTTTAAGACGTCGGGACCTCTCGAAGGCGAGTCCGTTGAAGATTTCCTTCGTAGGGAAATCGAGGCGTACAGACCTCAAATTCTTGGATATGGCGAAATCTGGGCCAAGTTGACCGGCACAGATCCGGCCCACATAGACGCCTTCATTTATTGGACGGCGCTGCGTGAAAACAAAAAGATTTTGCTGGAAATCAAAATACTCAAATGAACGGAAACAGCAGCATGACCAGAATTAGGATCGCTTGATGGCTTCGGTATATTGTCGGGGTAAACGCATCTTTCTCCGCATATCTCTTCAGCATCAGGAGTGAAGCAATCCCTCCTGCCAGCGTAACCATGGGTGGCAGGGCCTTAAGCGTCCCCAGGTTCGGCGTCAGCCAATCCGGCGATTCGAGAGCGCCAAAACTGAAAAAGTGTACCCCCCGGGGAAGCAGATAGTTGCCATTATAGACTAACTCATGCAGGTAAATGTTGAACAAGCCGGAAAGAGCCAGAAACAGATAGGCACACCCCGCCACCACAAAATGCCGTTTCCATTCCCTCTTGAATGGAAACCCGGAAGCAATGAGCACCAGAGCGGCAAATAAAATCATGATCGGCAGGTTTTCGCCGAGGCCAGCCATCAGGCCGTGAGACTTGCCCGATTCGTGAAGAATGAATCTCCGGAAAATTCCCGAATCCGGGAGTTTTACCGCCAAAACGGAAGCGGTCACAAGGACGGCGAACAGAGCGTCGCTCGATGCCCATTGCTCTTTTCGGAGAAGATCCTGCCAGGGATAGCGGGCATTGACGCGTGCCGACCGATGCTTACAACTCTTCACGCAGGAAAGGCAGAAGATGCAGTCTTTGCTGGCTGACGCGGCAGAGGGGTGGATCCCCATCGGACAGTTGCCGTCCCTGACACAATCATGGGTATGGCACTGGGTCGAACAGACATTGTTGTTGCTGCCAAGCATCTTGAAGATGTGTTCGGTCTGGACGATGATGATCAAACCGCCGACTCCGATCCAGACGCCGTACTTGGCCAACACGTCCGGCACCGGCGGGAATTCTTTCCGAACCCTGCCGGCATACTCCCCGACAACCGGCAGAGGGCAATAGGCGCACCAACTCCGGCCGGCGAAGAAAATGGAAATAATGAGGAAGGGCTCCCAGATGCACCAAACGACTAGATTTGCCGGATTATTCTCTCCCGGTCCGGCGAGGGTGCCGACGATCAGGAGAAGGATAAAGGGAACGGTGATGAAACGGAGCCCCGCCGGGACCAGTGGGTGGTTGAGCAGTTCCCGCAAAAAACCGATCTTCAGGAGATTGAATTTCCCCGTGGTAGAGAAAGACGGGATAGTCAGGAAGACTTGGCTCTCGGTAATGGCGCTTCCTTCGGTGATGACAACCGCTCGTTCAACCACCTGGCGCAATTCGTCGACACTAAGGCTATGATCCCG
>JBEKXG010000260.1:0-6777 GCA_049512295.1 Syntrophobacteraceae bacterium | reverse complement strand
AGTAGTATTTTCAATATTTATATGCCATTACACTGTAGATCCAAGAAAAATCGGCACCCGCGGGTTCACGCCAAGGCTTTCTCGAAAACCCGAGCATGAAGCACACCAGATTTGTCCACGGCGTATTCCATGACTCGCGATCACGTAGTAGGGGTCAGGCATGAAAATCACCGTAAGCACACTACGCCCACATCTGTATCGGAAGTCCGAACTCATCCTGTTCTTGCATGGTTGAAACACATACAGCGGTACCGGAATGAATTCGTTGAGCGGACCATAAGGCTGCGAGCGCGTCAAGAATGTCGTGGCCAGATGCATCTTTAGGCTGTATGGATTGCCGGATATCCTCAGCAGCGCCACAATAGGACTGCTCGACAAGCCGGAAACGTTCCATAAACCCAAATCCTGGACGTTTCGAATATTCCAGCGGCTCACACCTAATATTTTTGTGAGGTGTGAAAGCCGACACATTCCTCTGTCCCTCCGTTTCTCCATCCTGGGGAGCACTGCCCACCTCGATAAGAACAGCACATACGTGTTTCAATACTTGCCTGTGGGATATTCCATGGTTGAAAGGAGGTATCACGCATGGAATCCACACCGGAAATTCAGTTTGATTGTATCCGGAAGAAAGTTACGCTCAGGGAGTCACTCACGCCGCAGCTCCTCACCGGACGATAGCCGGTGCACGGCGGCAACTACTATTCTAAAATGCAATTTGAACTCGCATCCTGGAGGCATTTTGCCATGAACACAAAAATGACTCGGGACATTCTTGAAAGCCACTTGTACTGCAAGTACAAGGGTTATCTAAAAATTGTTGGCCAGCAGGGCACCAAGTCAGATTATGAAATCATGCTTGCACAATTGCAGGCGCAGGTACGTCTTGCTGCTATTGACAAGATTTTTGCTCGCTGTCCAGAAAACGATGTGCTCCCAAATGGCACATTAACCACTTCCCTTCTAAAGCAGGGCCGATTGTTCTTTCTCGACGCCGTGGTTGATTATGGTTTCGTGTCATTCCAACTCGACGGGATTAAGAGGGTTGATGGTCCATCAAAGGTGGGAGCTTTCCATTACAGCCCGATGCTTTTCTATGAGGGAGGGCAACCTCGGAAAGAGCAAAAGCTCATGCTGGAGATTTACGGACTGATACTGTCGCAGCTTCAGGGGAGGACACCGGCCAGCGGCATCACTTGGTATGGAAAAGAATGCAAGACCACGACTGTCCGTTTAAGCTCGGACTTGCGCAATGCTCAGCGGTTGTTGAAAGAAATCAAACAGATGAGTGGCGTTGCGTCACCTCCGACACTGATACTTAACGACCACTGCCAAATCTGCGAGTTTCACGACGCATGTTACGCCGAAGCTGTAACGCAAGACCATCTAAGCCTGTTACGAGGGATGACCGAGAAGGAGATTAAGGAGCAAAATCAAAGGGGAATCTTCACCGTCACCCAATTGTCTTACACGTACCGCCCACGACGTAAGTCAGCGGTGATGGTCCAAGCAACACCTCGCCACAACTTTCCTTTGCAAGCGTTGGCAATCCGAGAGAAGCGGATTTTTCTTGCCTCGATTCCCGCTATTCCTACCGAGCCTGTCTGCATATACTTAGATGTTGAGGCTATCCCAGACCGTCATTTCAACTACCTCATAGGAGCGCTTGTCTGCAATGCCACTACCGCCGAACATTACAGTTTTTGGGCCGACACTTCCGAACAGGAATATGCGATCCTGGCTGCTTTTCTGGACCTGACCGCCTCCTTTGACAGGTATCACATTTTTCACTACGGTGCCTATGAGACCGTGTTTCTCCGACGAATGTGTAACAACGCGCTTTTGACTGCCGAGATTGACAAGGTGTTGGCCAACGCCACCAATCTTCTTTCACTGATATACGGGCGTGTCTATTTCCCAGTATATTCAAATGGACTGAAAGATATTGCTTCCTTTCTGGGTTATTCATGGTCAGACAGGTGCCCATCAGGCATAAACAGCATTGCATGGCGGCGTGAGTGGGAGGCCACAGGTTCTCTGGAACTCAAAGACAGGCTTATCGTCTACAATCGGGACGACTGCGCTGCCCTGAAGCTAGTCTGCGACATTATGCGCAGGATCTCCGTTCAAGTGCAACAGAATGATTTGGATGTCGGAGACAACTCGGCAGGAATTCAAGTTTCGCGCCTTCCTGATGCGAAACCACAGTACACCAGGCCAGATTGGGGCACACCACAGTTTGCCGAGTCGGACTTCGAGTACATTAACCGTTGCGCGTATTTCGACTATCAAAGAGAGAAAATATACGTCCACACAAACAAACATATAGCGAAGCAGCAAGCCAGGGCGAAAAGAAGACCCAGAAGGCTGAAGCCTCACGGGAATATAGTGGTGGTCCAAAGCTCGCAGTGCCCGGACTGTGGAGGCCTCGAGGTGGAGAAGGTCTCGGAACGAATACAATTTCGACAGTTCTGCGACCTGCGGATCATTGTGGGGTGCATCCGTCGTGTGTTTAAACGGGTAGGCTCCTACAAGTATCGGTGTGCGAAGTGTGGGCGCGAATACTATTCGGAGCAGTTCGTGAACATGGCCAAGTTCGGGCACGCGCTAAAAAGCTGGGCCGTGTACGAGCATGTGGCTCACCGGGTCAGCTTCGAGAACCTTGAGGAGAGTTTGCGTGATCTCTTTGGCGCATCTGTGCGCTTTCGAAACATTCATGCGTTCAAAAGCATCATGGCCAATTACTACAGAGACACATATCACGGCATCATACGGAGGTTGAGTCGTGGTGATATTTTGCATGCGGACGAAACAGAGGTTCATCTGAAGCGCGTGGGAAAGGGATACGTGTGGGTATTCACCAATCTGGAGGAAGTGTTGTATGTGTACAGAGCATCGCGGGACGGGAAATCCCTTGCAGAAATGTTTGCAGGGTTCTCGGGGGTATTGATTTCAGATTTCTACGCTGCCTATGATTCATTGGGTTGCGCTCAACAAAAATGCTTAGTGCACTTGATCCGAGACCTGAATACGCAACTGCTACGCAACCCATTTGACAAGGAGTTCAAGATCGTTGTTTCGGAATTTGGCAGTCTCCTTCGGCGAGTGGTGGCGACCGTTGACAGATATGGACTTAAGAGGCGTCACATGGGAAAGCACCAGAGAGAAGTTGACAGGTTCTTCGATGGTTTGGTCGAGAAGTCCTTTTCATCGGACCCTGCTCGGGCTATTCAAGAGCGGATGTTGCGTAACAAGGACAGCCTCTTTGCATTCCTGAGGTATGACGGCGTGCCCTGGAATAACAACAATGCGGAACACGCTGTAAAACGGTTTGCATACTACCGCGAGGTAACGGACGGGAAGTTGTCTGAGGCTGGTCTCATGGATTACCTCGTCTTATTGAGCATTGAGCAGACGTGCGAATACAAGGGGTTCAGGTTTTTGAAGTTCCTGTTGTCAGGGGAGACCGATCTGGGGTGCTATCGGGAACGGATCCGGACAGAAGGCAAAGCGGCAGAAGTAGAGGTGTCGCCGCTAGAGCGTGGGTTCTTCGAAAAAAAAGATCGCCGAAGGGCGCCCCCTGTTCAGTGGTAGGCGCAGGGCACTTTAATACCCAGTCGCGAAATGTACTCAATCCGTGGCGATGAGGCAAAATCAGAAATCTTCTCAGGGTGCAAATTTCATCTGGAAGATTCAGACTTGGTAATTGCCGCTTTGGACGGATCGCAGCGGGGGTGGGTTCGGGCCGAAAGCGCCGGGATAAATCGGCATAGAGTGCGGAAAACTCAACTTTGGATTGCCCGACTGCCCGAACTGAAAAAGTCCGTCGAAGTCAGCCCGTGTTTTCCATTAAGTTCGCATGCTCTCCTTTTGCAACTGACCTTACATCAATAAGCAACAGCGAAGGAAGGGTGTTATGGAACCCACTATCACAAGGGACATCGTTGTCGCATATTCTCAGTGTCCTCGGAAAGCCTACCTATTGTTGTTCAGCTCAGACAAGGGCATACCCCATGAATACATTCTGGTCTTGGAAGAACAACGAAAAGTGAATCAGGAGAGATCCGCCGACCACTTGAAGCACATCCCCACGGACGTACAACCCTATTCATTGGAGCGCTTCCGCAAGGGCAGTGACGTGCTCATTAATGCTAATCTTCAGGTGGACGGGTTTGAAGCCGAATGCGGTGTCCTCACCAAAATCGAGGGTAAATCTAGGTTCGGGAAATTCAGTTACGAACCTTCGATATTTGCTGGCACCTATAGCCTTAATAAAGAACAAAAACTTGAGGTGTCCTATGTTGCTTTCGTGCTGAAGACTCTCCAGCACACGTCCCCCAGTACGGGAAAAATCATCGGGATGGGAGGGACACCGCATACCGTCAAACTGGACCAACACTTTAAGGATCTCAGATCGCTACTCGAACCACTGCGCAAATGGACTAGGATTCGGCCGGCTACACCACCTCCCATTGTGTTAAATAAACATTGTCCGCTATGCCCGTTTCAACGACCCTGTCTTGCCCAAGCTGAACAAGATGATAACCTAAGTTTGCTCGATGGGGTGACGGCGCGAGTAGTACGCAAGTATGAGAATAAGGGTATTTTCACTGTTAAACAGCTCTCCTATCTGTTTAAACCGCGCAAACGCAAGAAAGACGACAGGAAACCGAGCCAGGTCAGGCATCAATTCGAGCTGCAAGCTTTGGCAATACGCGAAAAGAAGATTTATCTCCAAGAAACACCAGCGTTGGATCGAGAACCGATTGAACTGTTTTTGGACATAGAAGGGATACCCGACAGAGGTTTCTATTACCTGATGGGTCTGCTGGTGTGTCGGCCAGATGCCGCAGAACATCACGTATTTTGGGCTGATTCTGATCCGGATGAAGGCTATATGTGGCGACAGTTCATGGACATGGTGACGAAATACCATGATGGGAAAATTTACCATTACGGCAGTTATGAAGCACAAGCTGTAGCGCAACTCGCAAAGCGACACGGCACCGATGCCGAAAGCGTGACAAAACGCTTGGTCAATGTCAATCGCTACGTTTATGGGAAAGTCTATTTTCCCGTGCGTTCGAACGGGTTAAAGGACATCGGTCATTTCATCGGGGCGCACTGGACTTCGCCGGTCGCCTCTGGATTACAGAGTCTCGTGTGGCGGCATCATTGGGAAGAAACACGAGAGGACGCATACAAGAATACTCTAATCACCTATAACAGTGAGGATTGCCAAGCTCTCCAGCTATTACTGTCCTACCTCACAAATCTCCAGGAATCAGTAAAGAAACTGACGAATGTATGTTTTGCAGATCGACCTCAAAAGCACGCGACTGAGCGAGGTGAGGGCATTCATCGGGTCTTTGACGTTATACTGAAATCCGCACATGGAGAGTACACGAGGAAACGCGTGCTCCTCAGATCATATAAAGATCACGGAAACGAAGAACCAAAGAAACGTGGGGCACCAAAAGGGCATCAAGCATATCAACGGTTGCCAGCACGTACAGGAAAAGTCAAACGGGTTTACCCACGCCGCACCTGCCCAACTCATAAAGGGGAGCCGCTCAAACTCGGGGAGCAAATGGCAGAACACTCGTTTATTGATCTGAATTTTACTGCGCATGGATGTCGCAAGTCGATCATAAAGTATATGGGCAAAAGGGGCTACTGCTCTAAATGTGACAAGTACTATGATCCACGAAGAATTGAGCAATTCGGCGGCCAGGTATTTGGGCATGCTTTTCAGTCATGGACAATTTATCAGCGGATGATTCTGCGGCTCCCCTACCGCATCATAATAGACGTGATGGAGGAGATGTTTGGTGAACGTGCAAGTACCACAACCATCCTCAAATTTATCAAGCGCTTTGCCGAGTATTATGCGCCAGCAGAGCACCTTCTACTCCAACGGCTCTTGCACTCTCCTTTCCTGCACGTGGATGAGACGAAAATCAGTATTCGAGGGATTGACCATTATGTCTGGGCGTTCACGGACGGTACACACGTAGTCTTTAAATTGACCGCAACTCGCGAAACAACGGTTGTGCACGAGACACTGGCTGAGTATGCAGGTGTCCTCGTTTCGGATTTCTATCCTGGCTATGACTCTGTTCCCTGCCGCCAACAAAAATGTCTGGTCCACCTTATCCGCGATCTCAACGATGATTTATGGAACAACGCCTTTGACAGGGAATTAGAATCCTTTGTCTATGAAGTGAAGAATCTCCTTGTCCCTATCTTCGAAGCCGTGGAAAAGTACGGTTTAAAGCGCAGGCACCTGCACAAATTCTTTCCGTCAGTCGAACGATTCTACCGGCAGCATATTCTGGAGACAATGTATATATCAGACGCCACGATCAAGTTTCAAAAACGCTTTCAACGTTATCGAGACACCCTATTCACGTTTCTTCATGAAGACGGTATCCCATGGCAGAACAACATGGCAGAACGCGCCCTGCGTCACATAGCCGTTCAAAGGAAGATATCCGGCTCTTTCTTCGAACAGTCTGCTCAGCATTTTCTCCTCCTTCTCGGTCTGTCTCAATCGTGCCAATTTCAAGGCAAGTCTTTTCTGAAATTCCTTCTGTCGAAAACATACGACATCGATGCGTTCAAATCTCCCAGGCGTGTGCAGAATTCACGCGCTGTCAGCAAGGGGGATCGCGGATTAGATCGATGAAGTGGTGCCCGCGTTGTTTGTCTGACTGCGCTGGCACAGAAGGATTAGTCATTCTTCAGTGAGTGACTCCCTGAGCGTAACTTTCTTCC
>JBEKXG010000259.1:0-6781 GCA_049512295.1 Syntrophobacteraceae bacterium | reverse complement strand
CCACACTGCTCCTCCGCCCTGCATTCCAACCGAACGGCTTTCAGCCTTGCGCCACCCTGTTTCCCGGCAATAAATCCTTGAGATCAATTCCATATTTGTTTATGCGATGCCAGACTGTTACACGATTGACCCCGAGCATCCTGGCCGCCAGGGACTGATTACCCTTACTTCTTGCAAGGGCTTCGATAAGGGCTTCTTTTTCACCTGGCAAGTGCGGGGCCGAGACTTTTTGCATGTGCCCCGGTCTTGATGCGGTGCGTAACATTCGGCCGGGAAGGTGCTCGGGGGTAACCTGGCCGCTTTCGGCAACTACAAAAGCATACTCAAGGGCGCCCTTCAGTTCGCGCACGTTTCCGGGCCAGGAATGGCGCATGAAAAGCTCCATGGTTTCAGCGCTGGGACCTGAAATTTCCTTGCCGCTCCTCTGGCGCAGTTGCCTGATGAAGTGGTCCACAAGCAGCGGAATGTCTCTGGTCCTTTCTCTCAGCGGCGGTATATGGATGGGCAGGATACTGATGCGAAAGAAGAGGTCTTCACGAAATTTGCCCTGTGAGATCAACTGATCCAGGTCCCTGTTGGTCGCCGTAATGATTCGAACGTCTACCCCGACGGGCTGATGGTCACCGACCCGCTCAAATTGTTTGGTCTCCAGAACGCGCAGCAGTTTTACCTGGATCGACAGGGGAAGATCCCCGATCTCGTCAAGAAAAATGTCTCCGCCGCTCGCCGCTTCGAATCGCCCTTTCCGGTGCATGTAGGCCCCGGTAAAAGCCCCCTTCACGTGCCCGAAAAGTTCGCTCTCGAGAAGGGCCTCATTGAGAACGGCGCAGTTCAACTGGATGTATGGTTTATCCGGGCGCCTCCCCACGTCGTGGATGGCTTGCGCCACGAGTTCCTTGCCTGTGCCCGTCTCACCATGGATGATAACCGGGACCTCGCTCTGAGCCGCTTTCCTGATGATATCGAAAACCCTCTGCATGGCAGGAGATTTACCGACCATTCCATGGAAGCAGGCACTGCTGTCCAAAAGCTTTGAGAGCCGTTCTATTTTCTCGTCCCGCTCGCATATCCCGGAGATGTCCGTAAGCGTTTCGACCGCTCCCAGAACCGTCCCGTCCGTATCCCTCAAAAGGGAGCCGTTTTTGAGCACGTTGACATATGAGCCATCCTTACGCCTGAGCAAACACGAGCTCTTATACACATGGCCAAGCTCGAAAAGCCCGCACCAGTGGCCCCCTCCTTCAGTCCGAACCTTTTCGCAGGCGTCGCAATGAAAAATGGAGCACGAACGCCCTATCAGTTCATTGCGAGAGTATCCCGATATTTCTTCCATGGCGCGATTGATCATAAGTATGGCCCCGTCCGGCGAAATCAGCGTAAGCCCGTCGTTCATCGTGTTGATGATGTCTTTGAGATGCCGGTTCATGTCCTGTTCTTTCATGCCGCGCCTCCATGCAATCCGTTTAAGCATCGTTTAAATGTTTCAATATTCCAACACTTTCCCACTGTCAAGTCAATCGTGCTGTACAAGAATAGAACCTGTGGAAATATATGGACCTTTTTCAATTTGTCCTCGTCGCAATGTGATGGCATCGATATTGCTCAAGATTGAGAGGGGATTGCAAAACCTTTGCTGTGCCGGGCGGCAAACTCTCCATGAAACCGGACAGGAGATGGGCATGAACAGGAGCTTGGGAATTTTTGTAAGCGATAACAGTCACTTCCATAAGCTCGTCAAGTTGTGCGAGGCTGCCGCAGAAAAAAAAATCGACGTGATCATCTTTTTGACCCACCGTGGCGTTTTGAATACTCAGGACCCCGAATTCGTTAAAGTGGCGGCAAATGCCAGGGTCTCAATCTGCAACAGGTGCTTTGATGGCTGCGGACTGAAGCGCCCTGTTCCCGGACTCGCGGAGAAGGACTATGGCACTCAGACCAGGCATGGCGAATTGATTGATGAATGCACCCGGTATGTCGTTCTCTAAGCCCCGGACGTCTCTTCATCGTCGGGTGCTACGCTCGAGGGTCGGAACGGAGGATGGCTTAAGCACAGGAGGTTAGCCTCTCAATGGAAAACGTCAATAAGCTGGCCTTTCTGATTCGAAACAAGGAGGATCTCTGGGAAGGCTCTCGTTCGACGCTCGGCCTTGCTGTGGAGAATTATTGCGTGTGCATGTTCGTTCTGGATGTGGAAGTGGAAATTACAGACAAGTTCAAGGAGAACATGGAGTGGATGGAGGAAATGGAATGCGGGTGCTTCTCCAACAATAAGGCCAATGCGCAGAAACATGGATTCATACATATGACGCTCGAAGAGATCGGAGAGCGGCTCAAAGAGATGGATCTCATCATACCCTTCTAGGAGACAGTGAGTGAAACTGCTCCACATCCTCAAATCTGAACCGGATGCCAGTACTAGGAAGCTGATTGATATCCTCTCAAGAGGGGAAGAGTCGACAGTTGTCTCACTGTATGAGGGGAACCCGGACTACGGGCAGATCGTCGATCTTATCTTCGAAAACGACAAAGTCATTACATGGTGGTAGCGTCTTTTGGACTCCAACTCTTCGGGAAGTGTGGTATTCTATCCGGTGCCCTGCTTGGAAAGGGGGAAAGTTTCATTGCCCTGATTCCGAGGCAGACACATCCAACGGTCCTCTAAACCGGCGTTTCAAACAAAGAGGGGGAGCTATGAACTCACGTATTGAATTTGAGAATAAGAGTTATGAGGTTAATGACGATTTTTTGGAGAATCCGTTCGAGTGGGATGAGAATTTTGCAGAGGGAATGGCCGGTAGAATCCAAATATCCGGGGGGTTGACGGCTTCACACTGGGCGGTCATCAATTATATTCGAAATACTTTCCTGGACATGGGGCAGTGTCCTCCTGTTTATAAAACCCTCAGGGCCCTGAATCTGCGCATGAAGGATCTGAAAAGACTTTTTCCCACCGGTTATCTTCGGGGAGCATGCAAATTGTCGGGGTTGTCCTGGAGAGCTGAACACCATCATCCCTTGTGGCTTGAAAAGAAAGGGGTGAAGGAAATTCCCAAGTTCCTGGAACAAAAAACGTATCGAGTGGATGCTTATGGATTTCTAGTGGATCCGTATGAGTGGGATGAAGATTTTGCCATCAATAAGAGCAAAGAGCTGAAAATGCCTGAGAGCCTGACCGATCGACACTGGAAGATTATGCGATTTCTGCGCAAACGATTCCAGGAAACCGGTTCAGTCCCGACACTTTATGAAACCTGCGAAGGCAATCAGATCGAAATTGAAGATTTGGAGAAATTGTTTCCTGACGGTTATCATCGTGGAGCCGTCAAGGTTTCAGGTTTGAGTGCAATTTCGGGGACGGAATTAAAGAAGCCCGATCCTGTGATGCCGAGCCGATGAGCCGGTTTTTTGCGGAACGCATCGGTTGTGACTGAGCCTTTCGATCATGAGAGCGGGGTATGCTGCCGGCTGTAAAGCGGCGCTGCCCTGCCTGCGAGATGCTTTCAAAACGGCTGTTCCGGAAAACTTTCATGTGGCCCGTAGCCCCTGGGTCCATCGTGCTGATGAACTCTTTGGGATACCGGTTCATGTCCTTTGCCGTGACTCGCGTCTTCAGGAGATCAGTTTAAGCAGCGTTTAAACGCTTAAATAATCCAGTAGCTGCCGTTTGCCGAATCCATCGTCTTTTGACAATTTAACCTGCTGAAATGCATTAACTTTTCCCTGTTTGTCCTCGCCGCGCCGTGATGGCATCGGTATTGCTCAAGATTAAGAGCGGATTCCAGTGCTTTGCCGAGCGTGGCAGGATAATCCCATGAAACCTGATGAAAGACTCGACCTTCGCGGGGTCATTGAACCCTGCTGCTTTCTTTCGTGCAAAGCAACTCTTGCCTCCATGCGGCCCGGGACCGTTCTGGAAATCCTTGTTAAAGATCCGGAAACGGTCATGGATCTTCTGACTATTCTTGAGCGTTCGGGAGAGATTGTTTTAGGCAGCGAGAGACAGGGAGATCACTACCGTTTGCTGGTCCGCAAGAGGTCTGACTGAACCGCCAAAAGAAAGGAGAAACAATGTCCACTGTGGCTCTTGAGTCGATTAAATCGGCAACCGTAGTAGATGCACGGGGATGCGCCTGCCCCGGACCTCTTCTCGAAGCGAAAAGAGGCATCGGAAAAGTCAAGATCGGCGAGGTGCTCGAAGTGCTCTCTAACGATCCAGCCACGAAAAACGACCTGCCAATCTGGGCCAGGAAGGTGGGGCACGAATACCTGGGACACTTGAGCGGGGATGGCTGCGAAAGGCTTTTTATCGTGAGGAAGAAGTAGCGGTGCATTCTCACCAATGAGGGGCATCAGATGAAAGCCCGGGACACAATGGGAAAAATCCTGATCCTGGCCACCGAAAGCTGCGCCTACCCGGGAGCAAATGCGGTGGGACAGGCGCACTCGAGCTATCCGGCCAACACGTATATCCTCAGGGTAAAGGACCCCGTCCTTTTCCCTGAGCGGTTTTATATCGAGTGCTTCGAAAAAGGCATATCGGGAATCATCATCATGTCCTGCGGTGTGGAATGCCCCTATGAAGGCGCTTATGAGGCTCTGACCAGGAGAGTGGACCGTGTTTTTGAGATGATGAGACGGCGGGGTTTTGATCCGCGAAGGCTCCGGCTGACTTCGATCTGTACAGTGTGCACGAGGGCCTTTCTGAGGGAAGTGCAGCAGATGAGCGAACTTGTCAGGGAGATCGGCCCTCCGGGAACGCAACAGGCCGGAAAAGAGATTGCGAAGGCGAGTTGAGCGGAATGAAAAACAAGAACACGAATTCGGTACGCTCATTCAAGTTCGATGCGCTTGTCGTCGGGGGCGGAATTGCAGGGCTTCAGGCTGCGCTCGACCTCGCCGACCAGGGCTTCAGGGTTGCGGTGGTGGAAAAGGACGCCTCAATCGGGGGTAAAATGATCCGCCTCTCGAAGGTCTTTCCCACACTTGACTGCTCCAGTTGCATCACAACTCCTAAAATGGCTGCCGCAGCGCATCATGAAAACATAACGCTTTTTACTTTTTGCGAATTGGATTCCCTGGACAGAAGCGGCAGGGACTTCCTGGCAGCCATAACACAAAAACCACGGTACGTTGACCACACTAAATGCATCGGATGCAGGCAGTGTGAGTACTCCTGTCCGGTCTATCTGCCCGATCCGGATCAGGGAGGGTTTTCAGCGCGCAAGGCCATCTACGTGCCTTTTTCCAATGCGATCCCGCAGATCGCCCTCCTGGACAGTAAAAACTGCATACTTTGCGGCAAGTGCGAAAAAGTCTGCCCGACCGGGGCTGTAGAGTATCTCCAGGGGCCGGAGGAGTTCATCATAGAAACAGGGGCGGCCATCCTCGCTACCGGATTCGAAATGACTCCCATCGAGGACAAGCAGCAATACGGACAGGGGAAGATTCCCAACGTCATCACCGCCCTCCAGATGGAGAGGCTCCTGGCGCCACATGGGCCATACAACCGCATGTTGCGCCCTTCCGACGGCATGGAACCCGATTCCATCGCCTACGTTCAGTGCGCCGCCTCAAGGGACCGGAGCCTGGGAATTTCTTACTGCTCGCGAGTTTGCTGCATGTACGCGATAAAACAGGCCATGCTCCTTTGCGGGTCGCTGCCCCTGGCGGACATAACCATTTACTACATCGACATCCGGGCGTTTGGAAAGGGCTATGAGCAGTTTTTTCAGAATGCCATGGCCATGGGGATTCAGTTCGTAAAGGCAAAGGTGGCTGCGCTCAGTGAAAGCGGTGAGGGAAGGGTGAAGCTGCGTTTTGAGTCCCAGGAGGCGGATGGCGGGGTCAAGGAGGCGGAACATGACCTTGTGGTGCTCTCTTTGGGGCTTACCCCGGGATGGAGTCCTAAAGGCCGCTGTGTCGTATCGACCGCTTCGGACGGCTTCATTGAGACCGTCCTGCCAAAGGTTGCGCCTGCAATCACCGATGTGGAAGGAATCTTTGTGGCCGGGGCCGCTTCGGGTCCAAAAGACATTGTGGATACCATAGTCGAGGCCGGCGCAGCAGCTATGGAAGCTTCGCAGTATCTGTTAAAAATAACGAACCACGGAAATTCGCAAAAGAAAATGCGAACGGCTTCGCAAAGGCTGGCAAACCGGCAATTGTGAGCCGGGGAACGTGAATATGGATCAAGACAGTGTGATGAAACCTCGCCCTCGACGAAAAGTCGGCGTCTATATCTGCCGCTGCGGCGGGAATATTTCTGAGCACGTGGATGTGGACAGGGCCTGTGAAGAGGCGTCCAGGATCCCCGGAGTGGCGGCGGCTCGAACTAATATGTTCTTGTGTTCGGACCCCGGACAGGAATCGATCATGGAGGACCTGAGGAAGGGAACCGTAGACCGCGTGGTTGTGGCCTCGTGTGCTCCCAGCCTTCATGAGGCCACCTTCCGAAACGTGCTCTTGCGGGCCGGCGTTAACCCATATCTGTATGAACATGCCAATATCCGGGAACAGGTAAGCTGGGTGCATCACGGGAATGCAGCGACCGAAAAGGCCGCCCGGTTGATCGCGGCGGCAATCGCAAAGGCTGAAAGACTGGAGCCGCTTGAACCTGTCCGGGTTACAGCGAGGCGACATGCGACAGTCATAGGCGGCGGCATTGCCGGTCTTAAAGCAGCAAAGGACTTGGCAGAGCGAGGGATAGAGGTAGTCCTGATCGAAAAATCGCCCTACCTTGGCGGATGGCCTGCCCGGCTGGACAGGCTTTCGCCCACGGGAG
>JBEKXG010000258.1:0-6844 GCA_049512295.1 Syntrophobacteraceae bacterium | reverse complement strand
GAGTATCCGGTTTCGTGCTGATCGCCGAGAGCCATATCAGCATTCATACATTTCCGGATAAACAGTACATGAGCATAGATATGTTTTCGTGTAAGCCTTTCGACACCGACATGGCGGTCGAAACGATCAAGAGTTATTTCAAAATTCAGAAACATGAGATCAAAGTTCTGGACAGGGGGCAGGAATTTCCGAACACCGTTCGTGAATCCGCCCAGGTGGTCCGGATGGATCGGATGCTGAAACAGCGTTCGAGGTAGGCAATATCTTTATAAGTGATAGAAACAGAATGGGGTACAGGCCTCTTGCCGGCCTGGGACCCCATTATTCATTTCCGGGACTGCACCTTTGCGCGCGCGAGGGGCGGAGGAATGATGAGGAATGATGAATGATGAGTGGGGAATGATGAGTGGGGAATGATGAGTGGGGAATGATGAGTGGGGAATGATGAGTGGGGAATGATGAGTCGCACCTTTGCGCGCGCGAGAGGCGGAGTTCATCAGATTTTCGCAAAAGGGGGCGTTGCCGAATGGCCCAGACCGCCCGTGGGATCGGGGAGTCCTCGAAGAGGGCAAGCAGAACCCGGCCCGCCTTGGGCGGGTTTGCACCACTACACTCCCCTAAGCACCACTGCACACCCCCGGCCAGAATGTCATAATTCATGATTTCATGCTAAGAAGTGAGACGGCCGGTGCCAGAATTGGGCCGCTGTAAGAAGAACGCGGGGGAAGGGGCGGGCTGTCCGGGCGAGGGCCGCCAAGTCCCCGCTGCAGCAGAACAACGGCACAACGGTTATCCCCTGAACTGGCTTGAAACTTTGCCATTTGCGTGTTATCAAATATTGATAAATACCGATAACAGGAGGTTTAGCCGTGCCATCCAGTTACGCCATAGGCTCTCATTTTGAGCGCTTTATAAAGCAGAAGATCGAAAGTGGGCGCTACAGCAGCGCAAGCGAGGTCGTCCGCGACGCATTGCGCCTGTTGGAGGAGCACGAAGAGCTGCGGGAAACACAAATCAAAATCCTCCGCCAGCAGCTTCAGGAGGGTAGAGAAAGCGGTCCCGGTATTCCGGCCGGCAAGGTTTTAGATCGGCTTGAAGCAAAATACAGCAAGTTCACGAGCGAACCCTGAGACAGCCCATGCAATGCGTGTTTTCCCCGCTCGCCGAACTCGATCTTGAAGAGATCGGTGACTACATAGCCCGTGACAATCCATCCCGCGCCGTTTCTTTTATCGTGGAAATTCGTGAACAGTGCGCCAAAATCACGGCCAGGCCACAGGCCGCACCCATGCGTCATGAGCTTGGCGAAGGTATCCACATGGTGCCATTTGGGCGCTACTTGATTTTCTGCACGGTAGATGCCGAGAGTATCCGCATTGAACGTGTCTTGCATGGAGCCCGCAACATTCCCGCTCTATTTGACACATAAGAGGCTGCTAAGTTTTCTCGCGTCCACAAGGTCAAAACGCATCGCAGGACCAAATGTGGGCCGTTTGGAGGCCCTCGGGTGAGGAGCGGACAGCGGACATCACAAAGCATCCCGGATATTTGTTTTCCTGTTAT
The DNA here is from genome assembly GCA_049512295.1 of Syntrophobacteraceae bacterium. GTDB lineage: Bacteria > Desulfobacterota > Syntrophobacteria > Syntrophobacterales > Syntrophobacteraceae > SbD1. The sequence goes on along the minus strand of JBEKXG010000258.1, from coordinate 5,281 downwards.
CGGCAAAGTTTACGTTTTGGGCTTGGCCCTTGTCATGGCTGTACGCCGCTCGCGGCCTTCCTTTTTGATCTCGTCGGGATTCCACGGCGTTGGATTGCCGCTGGTAAGGCCGTCGCGAATGTCCTGCCGCAACTGATCGAGCTTGACCGCGCGAAGCCGGTCTTGTTCCTCCATAAGGCGGAGCGCCTCGCGGACAACCTCGCTCGCCGAATTATAGAGGCCGGAGGCCACCTTCTTTTTGACCAGGTCTTCAAGTTGGGGGGTTAAATTGATGTTCATCGGCATGACAACCTCCTTTCTGTCCTGTAGTACCTTTAGGTTAAAGAAATTATCCAAGATTGTCAATGATTGACAAGCTCCCTCCTTTGCCCCGTCACCGTATATAGGCCGCCCCAAGAGAGGCGGCCCGTTCGCGGGTCAGGAAGCGAGAGGCTTTGCCTCGGCCGGCGCCGCATCACCGAGGGCTGCAATTTTGTGACTGCCGCTGTCAAGGCTTGGCACCTTCTCATAGGGATTATCCGTCAGTATTAATTGGTAAAAGTTTCTCTACGTTTTAACAGGATTCCGGCAGATACGCCGCCCACTCCTTGCGCCATTCGGAAAAGCAATCCCGCCGCCTTGAAGACCCTATAATCCTCCCAGATTTCGGCGGTAAGGTGGTTTATCGGCCTGACTGGCTTCGCGTGGACCCCCGCCTTCGCGAGGGCCGGCGGGACAAGGTGCGTGAGCCTCGTCATAATCCGGCGTAAGTCCAAGGTCGGGGCACAGAAAGGCCGCGCCGATTTCGGCAACCGTCTCCTCCATGGCATACCTCTCATCCCCGAAGCGCTTGCGGCCAAATCACGCTCAAGGCCCGTCGGATGCCGCATCCCGTGAGTTATCTCATGGGCCGCTATGGCATAGTAGCTTTCAGCGTCGCGGATGGTTTGCAACTTGGGCATTTGCACGAAGTTGCCGCTTTCCCGTTAAAAGGCCCGGTTTCCTCCGTGCCGAATATCAGCACCCGTGCTGGCCAAGAACCTTTCGGCGAATTCCACGCGCTCAAGCGGGGACGAGTGCGTCGGCTCCGCCCTGGCGTAACAGTGGGCCGGCAGGCCTTCAATCTGTTCAGCGTTAAACACCGTGTAGCCCTTTAAGAAACGGGATTTCTCGCCCAATTTCCTCGCCGCTGTCGTCCTTGTGTGGCTTTTTCATCTTTGAGGCAAACACGACCAGACTGCCAGCTCGCCCTTGCGAACGTGCGCGCCCGGAACAGCGGCTTGCGTGAACGTCACCCAGATCGGCGCGACAAATCCTTTTTCCAAAGACCACGCCCAGAGCATCAGCACGTTAATGCCCCCTTACCGTTTCCCGGCGGCTGCCGGGCTAATCCAGGTAGCGTCGCAGCAGGTCCTCATAGGCATCGATTCGACGGTCTCTCAGGAACGGCCAGTTGCGCCGGATCTCCTCGGTTCTCGCCAGGTCGATTTGCGCGGTTAACACTTCATCGGCGTCATGGCTTGCCCTTGCCAGCAATTCGCCCCGGGGGCCGATGATCAAACTGTTCCCCCAGAACATTTGGCCTTGATCGGCGCCTGCGAAAGCGGGCTCGAACCCGATCCGGTTTACGCTGATGAGCGGCAGTGCGTTGGCGATTGCATGGGAGCGCTGAATAGTCGTCCACGCATCCAGCATGAGCGCCCGCTCCACCTCGGAGGCGCCTTGCTCCCAGCCTATAGCCGTCGGATAGATGAGCAGTTCGGCTCCGCAAAGAGCCATCAATCGCGCAGCCTCCGGATACCACTGGTCCCAGCAGACCAATACTCCCAGCCTGCCAGCCGAGGTTGCGATGGGGCGGAACCCCAAATCACCCGGGGTGAAATAGTACTTCTCATGATAGCCTGGATCGTCAGGGATATGCATCTTACGGTACTTGCCCGCCAATGAGCCATCCCTGTCAAGAACTACAGCCGTATTGTGATACAAACCCGGAGCGCGCCGCTCGAAGATGGAAGCAACGATCACTACATTCAACTCCCTGGCCAGGGAGCCGAACGCCTCAGTGGCAGGGCCCGGAATCGGCTCGGCCAGGTCGAACCGGGCGGGGTTTTCGGTCTGGCAGAAGTAGGGCCCAAGGTGCAACTCTTGAAGCGCAATCAGTTCGGCCCCCCTCAGGACGGCTTTGCGGATGCCGTTAACACTCTTCAGCATGTTGGTTTCCCGGTCCACCGTGCAACTGTGCTGGACGAGCCCAACGATCAGCTTTTTCATGCCAGGACTCCTTTGGGTAACTGCATGGTGATGCAGTGGAGCGACCCGCGGCCGGTTAGAAGAGGCAGGCAATTAATGCCTGTTACCCGGCGCTCGGGGAAAGCCTGCCGGAGGACCTCGATGGCGGCGTGGTCTTTTTGGCTCCCGTACATCGGCACCAGTACCGACCCATTGATGACGAGGAAGTTCGCATACGTTGCCGGAATCCTCCGGCCCTGTTCATCGTGAGAGGCCTCGGGCCAGGGGAGGGCAAGCAGCCGATATGGCAGGCCGTCTCGAGTCCTGCAAACCCTCAGTTCTCCGGCCATTGCTTGCAGAGGATCGTAGTGTTCGTCCGTTGAGTCGTCACATGCCGTGTAGACGATGGTGTCATCGGGGCAAAACCGCGCCAGGGTGTCCACATGCGCATCGGTATCATCCCCGGCCAGTTGACCGTTTTCGATCCACAGGACCCGTTGGGCTCCCAGCGTTCGACACAGAAAGGCCTCGATGCCGCTGCGGGAAAGGTGCGGATTACGGTTGGGGCTGAGCAGGCAATTGGCGGTCGTTAGAACGGTCCCCCGCCCGTCGCTTTCGATGCTCCCGCCCTCGAGAATGAATCCCATGGTCTCCATCGGCGTTTTGCCGAAGACGCCGGAATTGCCCAGCCTGCGGGTTATCAGATTGTCCAGGTCGGAAGCAAACTTGAGTCCCCAGCCATTGAAGCCAAAATCCAGGATCACCGGCCTCTCGCCCTCCAAGACAGTGATGGGACCAAAATCCCTTGCCCAGGTATCATTGGTTTCAACCTCATAGAATTGGACCCTGTCCAGAGCCAACCCGGCGCCGGCCATCGATATCCTTGCGTCCTCGATATCAGGGGCGACCACCAGCAGCCGCTCGAATCGGGTAACTTCCCTTGCGATATCGATTGTCACACGTTGCACCGCGTTGAGGTTGGAAACCCAATCAGTTCCTTCGTGGGGCCATGCCATGAGCACTGCGTCCTGCTCTTCCCACTCCGCGGGAAACCTCCGTATCGTCTCGATCACTGACATCCCTTTTGTCCGGTTACGCTGTCGGGTAAACTATCGGCATTGACCCCGGCAGGGGAAATGCTCTATCAATCGAAATCGTGGCATTCGAGTGCACCGATGGTATATGGAAGCCTAATAAGACCACAGATGGCTGACATTATCAAGGCAGGGGCTGTCTTGCTCAGGGTAAAAAGGTCTCAAGCAGCACCATCAGATGGACAAAGGTGTTTTGCCGATCAGCGGGAAGTCTGTGTTTGCACATTGACAAAATGCTAGAACCCAAATTCGGGAGATGCCGGTCGGGAAGGATCGGAAAGTGGATCGTGGCGGAACAGGTTCACAGTGCTGTTGTTCCTTGTTGATTTTTATCGCAAAGATATCTAAACTAAAACGATCTGTTCTTTGAGGTCGGTATTTGGGGTTTGTTAGGAAATCGGTCTTTCGCCTTGCAAGACGTTTCCGCAAGTTGCTCAAATAGCGCACCAGGCTGGAATCTACTAATTAAGTGAAAGGGAATCTGCAATGGCGGAAGGTCGAGTCAAGTGGTTCAACGAGCAAAAGGGTTATGGTTTCATCGAAGTAAATGGGGGGCCGGATATTTTCGTTCATTTCAGCGCCATTGAAGGCCAGGGTTTCAAAACCCTGAGCGAAGGCCAGGAAGTAATATTCGAGATCGAGAAGGGCCAGAAGGGTCCGCAGGCTGTCAATGTCAAAAAAGCATGAGAGAGGCTGAGAAGGCGTCCCGCAGAAGCCCGCCGCGATTGATAGACATGCGTAGCGGGAGGCCTTATGTCCTGCGGGATTTACGCATACTAAGGGTCGCCAAAGCTCCGCACGTTAGCTTCTAACGTGCGGAGCTTTCGCCTTGCCTCAAGGCGGGCCTTTGCGCCTTAGGTGATATGCCATGCGGGCAAAATCGTAACATGGGGCGTTGATAAAGACTGTGGGCCTTTGGTAATTTTTCCCCACGCTATAAATAAATTATTTTTCCGGCAGATACGCGAGCCTCGCACACTTGAGTGTAGTAAGCAAGTCTATCTCACGAGGTAAAATCGGCACACGCCGAATTTAACTCATAGCAGTGTCCATCCGGAAACCCTGGATAAGACACCAGGAGTTTCCGGACGGAAACTAGCTGAGGAAGGGCCGGATTTTACTTTTCGTTTTACGCCAACTCACCTGGCGGAACATCCGTGCCGGCGCATTATGAACCATCGGCCACAAACGCGATCCCTGCCTGCCTGCACTCTTCAAGAGCCGTGGGATGGCTCAGGATGGCCCCTTTTTGATCTATCTCCCGAAAACAGACTTCTCCCGCATATTCCACGTCGATCGCGTCGAAGAAGTACTTTACGGTCAAAATGGGACAATCGAACAGCCGTTTACCTCTGGTCGCCCCGGCGCACAGGAAAAATCCCTTTCTTTGGCCGGAGGTTGTCAGCGCATGGCCCTGCGTTTTACTTTTGTACTTTCGCATGAATGAGGCCTGGCTGCGGTCCACCAGCAGCTTCGCCTGGCCGCTCAGCCCGTAGAAGAAAATCGGGCTTGCGATAACGATGCGCTCGGCAGTGTCGAAAAAGGGATAGACCTTCTGCATATCATCCTGCTGTACGCAAACCCCATGTTCATCGCAATATCCGCAGGACCGGCAACCTGAAATCCCGAGATCCCTTGCATAGATCTTTTGGAGTTCAACACTTGAGGCTGATAAAGCCCCATCGAGAAAACTATCCATCATGAGATCAGTATTGCCATCTTTCCTCGGAGATCCGTAAATCGCTAACAAAAGCATCTCATCCTCCCGGCTGAATATCCCGTTACCCACAAGGCCATCGTCAAAACCCGGCTTTACAGAAAAAAGCTTCTTTGCTACTTTACCATTGTTCGTGCGGCTGATTCAGCCAGAATTTTCCTAAACCTGCGCATCTTAAAGTTCAAGCACCGTGGAGAGCGAGTATGGCTGACTGTATTTTTTGCCAGATAATAAATGGAGAACTCCCCTGCGCGAAAGTCTA
>JBEKXG010000257.1:0-6849 GCA_049512295.1 Syntrophobacteraceae bacterium | reverse complement strand
TTCTGACCGCCTCCTTCTATGACCTCTTGCCAATTCTGTGCTTCACCCCTTAAGCTAAAGCACACATTTCCACCGACAGTCCATTCGATTCCATCCCTGGCCAAGTTTCGAATGAATTTGGTTCTGTCCGGAATAATGCGTCAAGTGGTGTGCTATGCATCAGGACCGCATATTCGGATCGGGTTCTGCTCGAAGGCAAACCATTGAAAATTTCAGGCCTTTTGGCCTATTTGCAAATCTTGGAAATTGAGGAGGATGATCAGGAAGCAGAATGCTGATCGTAGCCAGTTTCGAACCGGCAATCACCTAAAAGAAGGGAAAGGAGCTGAATAAGCGGACCTTCGGCATGGCCAGCAGGTGCTCAGCGCATAAAGGGCAGCTCAAAGATCTGCAGATATCCGTTTGCGCACATGAGGGCGCCAAGTGAGGCCACCAGGACGGAGAAACCGAATACAGCCCGGCTGGCTGAGAGTATCGACACCGAAGCCATAACAATGGCTATCTGCAGGAGCACTTCCGCGTATTCGAAGTAAGGGTCTTTGGACCTGTTTATGTCCCGTTCCTTCTCCAGCTTCCTGGCTTCCTGCTCGATTTCCTTCTTATCATTTGCAAACTTCGATTCCTCATCGGCAAGAGCTTTGATGGAGGTCTTGGCCTTCTCTGCCGACTCCGGGCTGAGAGTTTGAGACAGCATGTCCAGTTGGTTTTCAAGCATCACCCTTTGACTTTTGTACAGGTGCTCCCGGATCGACTTCGCCTGGTAGTAAGCCCACTGGTCCGACGCCTGTTGCTGGGCAAGCAGCATTTCCTTCATAGCGTGGTTTCCGCCAAGAGAGGCTATAGCCAGTACCACTGCAAAAACTGCCGTGACAAGCGCAGCTCCTCTGGTAAATTCATTCCCCTTGATTTCTTCGAGTTCCTTTGGATTTGGCAGTTCCGCTTCAGCCATTTTCCCATGCCTCATTTGTGGTTTATAAATTGCGGTTGTATCCGCTGCTACGTCATTATTCTGAATAATGCATCAACTTAATCACCAGATGCCGGAGCGCAATGAACACCCTGATTCCACTCGAAAAACTTTTTCCCCGGTCCGATGAAGCCACTGGCTGAGTGATTCCGAGTCGAAAAATAAAGAATAAAAAGAATTATGAAGTTCTTTGGGGATGTTTTTTGAAGAAGATACAGATGTCGGATACTGCATTTTCAGACCGCCCATTTTCATACACTTTCAGGTCACCGGTGACGTAAGTCAATGATGTTATTTCGGATCATGACAGAACAGGTTCATCGTGGGAATGACGCCACTTGATGCCGTTCACGGCACGTGGTAATGTCATTAAAAGTAACCGTTGCTGAAAACCATTGCAGAAGCAGGTGAACCACAAAGAAGTTCGTCCCGGAAACTTTGGCAGTAAACAGCCTTTCTCCAAAGGAGAATGTATCAGGATGGATAATGACAAAGTTTCAATTAACAATTTGCAGCAATGGCGTTTTTCACGCCTTGGCGGCTTTGACCAGGTGCGTCTTGAGACGGGAGAGGAACTGCGTTATCTGGATCAACTTGACCAGAAACTCTGGGCTACTCTTAGCTGCCCCACCCATGGACTTGAATTGGACAGTAGAACACTCGACCTCATTGACAAGGACCGGGACGGGCGCATACGTGCCCCGGAGATTCTGGCCTGCGTCAAATGGGTCCTCTCCGTTCTGAAAAGTCCCAACGATCTTACAAGACGTGCCGAGGCCCTGCCGCTCTCCGCCATAAACGACACCAATCCGGAGGGCAGCCGGCTTTTCGGATCAGCTAAACAGATTCTGGCCAATCTGTGGAAACCGGACGCTGCATTCATAACTCCGGAGGACACGGAAGACACGGTGCGGATTTTTTGCAGAGACGGTCTTCAACGGGGACGGGATAATAGTTGCAGACTCCGCAGAGGATGAAGAAACAAGGGTTCTCATACAGCAAATTATCGAATGCCTGGGGTCCGAATCGGACCGAAGCGGGAAACCGGGTATTTCTCAGGAGAAAGTGGACCGGTTCTTCGAAGAGGCGCAAGCCTACGCCGACTGGTGGGCCAAGGCTGAAAACGGTAATTTGGACATACTCCTGTTAGGAGAGTCTACCCTGAACGCCGGCGATTCCTTCAGAGCGGTTCGAGCAAAAGTGGACGATTATTTTACAAGGTGCGGACTTGCACAATACGATTCTGGGGCAGCCACTACCTCCGGCGTTTGACGTCGGGAAATTCGCCGGTATTTTCGCCGCGATAGGCCTGGCCATCGGAGCCATTGGGACCGCGATGGCATCCATCATTACCGGTGTTCTCACTCTGAAGTGGTGGCAGATACCAATGGCTTTCGCAGGCCTGATTCTGATCATTTCCGGCCCATCGATGATCATCGCCTACTTCAAGCTCCGCAAACGCAACCTTGCCCCCATCCTGGATGCCAATGGATGGGCCATAAACGCAAAGGCCATGATCAACATCCCGTTCGGCCACACGCTCACTTCACTGGCCCGCCTGCCCGACGGGGCACAATTATCCCTGCAGGACCCTTTCGCCGAGAAGCAAAGACCCTGGAAAGCATATGTCATAGCATTTGCCGCCGTGATACTTGCCGGACTGGTTATCTGGCAGACGGGGCTGATAGGCAGGCTAATGAAGCCATAAGACCCTTCAACGTCTCAGAGCCGCAGCCAGGGCGCCTTCGCCTGAGCGCGTCCAACGGCTCTCCGTGCAATAATCGAAGAACCACATCCCGTTTGCGGCGCGCACTCCATCTCTCACTCGATTCCAGCGGACCCTGCTTCTTTTCCATCACCATCGATCATCCTCCCTGGTCAACAGATTACAGAAAATCTGTGTCCAAGAAAATCGAGTCCGCTATATTTTACGGCGCCCGGTTCCCTGGACACAAGTTTAGAAATACTATGACTTGCTGTCGCCGCCTTTGGACCGCCTCCGACGAGTCTCGGTTGGACCCATTACGTGCCTGGTGCATCTGGAATGCAACCCCGTATGACAGGCATTCTTCTTGCGGGTTTTGATTGGAATATTGTACACTTCATAAGTCAGGGACGGTGGAGTCCCCGGGCGGCGCCCCGATTCAGGGAGGCAGAAGTTTGTTTCAACTGTCGATTTACTTTGAAGGGCAGCTCGAACCAAAAGGAGAACCAGTGAAGAAGATCCTGACAATCGCCCTCACTCTGGCGGCATTTTCCATTGCAGGCGGCCTGCCCTCGGCCGCCGAGACTAAGGTCCACATCAAGGTGACAGGCGCCGATTCCATGTGGGGCCGAGTTCGCAGCCTTGCCCTGCTCTATATGAAAGATCATCCCCAGGTTGATATAGCCATATCCGCCAATTCACTGGTCGATGAAGGGATGAAAGCGCTCATTGCGGGCGAGGCCGATGCGGCGATGGCCTCACGCAAAATCACCGCTCAGGAAAGCGAGGCGGCTAAGGCCAAGGGGCTTCAACTCGACGAACATTTGATAGGATACGGCGGGATAGTAATTATAACCGGTCAGCGGAATCCGGTAAATGAACTCTCGATAGACCAGGTAAGAAAGATATTCACCGGTGAGATCGTCAACTGGAAGGATGTTAACGGGAAAGATCAAGCCATTACAGTTTTCAAATCGGGCGAGAAGCATCCCGGCACGTTATTGTTTGTGGAAAACGACATCCTCGGCGGAGTTCCCATTACGAAAAGCGCAATTACACTGCCGGACTTCCCGGCGATAATGAAAAAGGTTGCAGAGACAGCAGGGTCTATAGCTTACGTCAGAATGCGGGACCCATTCCCCGGCCCCGAGGCCAGGACCAAGAACCTGAAGATCAGAAAAGATGAACATTCGCTGCCGGTTAGCCCCTCGAGGGCCACGATCGGGGATGGAACTTATCCGCTCAGACGTCCATACTATCTCTATACCGCTGCTACTGCAGGCAAAGACGTTCGCAGCTTTGTGGATTTTGTAGTAAGCAAAGGATGGGGGGAGCCGAAACTGACTCATGAGTGGTAGTGAAATCCAAGCCGCAGTTTCCTGTTTCAGGCTGTATTCCGTAGAGGTTTGATGCGTTCGGATCGATTTCAATACGCCTTCACACTTACCACCATGTTTGCAGCAAGCATGCTCGTTTCGTGCGCTGCCCGGCCGGTTCGTCTTTCTCCCGAACACATCGCGCCCTCGGTGTTACTGCCTGCCGCGCAAGGCGGAATCATCGACGGCCGGGGGCGCTTTCGTGAAATCTTTAAAGACGCACTGCGCGCGTTGCGCTCAAAAGACGCGGCGCAAGCGCCATGGGAGGACCACGCAACCCTCTGGAAACTGCCCGGTGAGTCCCCGGCAACGGGCAAACCCACTCCCTGCGGACCATCAGGGGGATCTTTTCGCGTGGTCATCGTCCCCGGCCTTCTGGCCGAGTGCGTGGCACAAAAATCCACGGCCTTCGGCGACGCCCGCGCGCGGCTTGAAGAAATCGGTTATAAGACAGACTACATCCAGACCAGAGGACGCAAGGGGAGCGCCGTCAACGCCGCTCTGGTCCGCGATGCGGTCACGGCCATGCCCGCCGGGGAGAGGCTTATATTCGTCACCCACTCAAAAGGCACCGTGGATACCCTCGAAGCGATGGTGAAATATCCCGCCCTCGCCGAGCGGACTGCGGCTGTCGTCAGCGTCTCAGGGGCGGTCAACGGCTCCCCCCTGGCGGACGTGTTTCCGAAGTTTCTCACAAAACTTGTCCACAGGTTTCCGCTTTCATCGTGTCCTGCGGGAGAAGACTCCGAAGCCGTTGAGAGCCTACGCCGCAACGTGCGGATTTCATGGCTGTCCACGCACCAGTTGCCCAAGAGCGTGCGCTACTATTCGCTGGCTGCCTTCACCACGCGGGAGAATACCTCCCGGATTCTGCGTCCGTTCTACGATATTCTTGCCACAACCGAACCGGTCAATGACGGCATGGTCATATGCTCTGACGCGATCGTTCCAGGCTCGGTTTTGCTTGGCTACCCCAACGCGGACCATTTCGCCGTGGCTATGCCCTTCAGCAGGCAAACGTCGCCCCTGCTTGCAGCGCTTATCGACAAGAATGATTATCCCCGCGCAGCTTTGCTCGAGGCTGCCGTACGCTTCGTAGAGGAGGACCTGGCGCAGACCGGTTCTCCAGCTTTGCCGCAATAATGACGCGCTCCGTGCGCAGCGATTGTGGAGCCAATCTCAAGGCTCCGCGAGGTGACTTGACTGTGGAAGTTTGCCGATTATATTAGAATCAGATAAGATGCATGGGGTGTCTTATTCAACTTAGTGACCATTCGGAGGGGCAAGCGTTTTTCCTGCTTGCCCCTTTTTTCTGACTACAATGGATGAGAACATAAAAAAGGCGTTGCGGGAGATTTTTATGGCTGGAGTTCGGGCCGTTGACCCCGAAGAGGCTGTAAAACGCCACGTCGAGCTGCGCGGGAACGAACTGAAGGTCGGCGGCTGTCCATATCAGCTTAAGCGCTTCAAAAGAATTTTCGTAACAGGGTTCGGAAAAGCAACTGCGCCAATGGCAAAGGCGCTCGAGCAGGTCCTGGGCGAGCGGCTCACCCAGGGCTGGATAACAGTCAAATATGATCACGACCTCCCTTTGAACAAAGTCCGTGTGATGCAAGCCGGGCACCCGGTACCGGATCGGGCCGGATTGGAAGCCACGCGGTTTATTCTGGAGCGTCTGAAAGCCTGCACGGAACAGGACCTGGTTATGTGCGCGTTTTCGGGCGGAGGAAGCGCGCTTTCTCCGGCCCCGCGTCCTCCCCTTCATTTGAGCGAAAAGCAGGAGACGACCAGGCTTCTGCTAGAGTGCGGGGCCACCATATTCGAACTGAACTCAGTGCGCAAGCACATGTCCCTCGCCAAGGGGGGGCAACTGGCAAAAATTGCCTACCCGGCCAGGGTGGTTTCCCTTTTTTTGTCAGACGTTGTCGGCGATCCGCTGGATGTGATCGCGTCGGGCCCAACGGTTCCCGATCCGAGCACTTTTGCCGATTGCATCCGGATTGTCGAACGGTACGGGCTTTCGCAAAAACTTCCGGCTTCCGCGCTCAAACTGTTGCGGGATGGGGCAGGCGGGCTGACCGAAGACACCCCCAAGGAGGGGGATGCAGTATTCGAAACGGTTCAGAACCTGGTTGTCGGAAGCAACCGCGCCGCTTTACTGGCGGCAGCCCGGAAGGCGGAGGAGTTAGGATACGCTCCACTGGTTCTGTCATCTTTTGTTCAAGGCGAGGCCCGCGAGATCGCGCAGGCTTTTACGGCGATAGGAAAAGAAATCGTCTCCTCCGGGCATCCGATTTCCGCTCCTGCCTGCGTACTGGCCGGAGGCGAAACCACGGTTACGATCAGAGGCGAGGGGAAAGGGGGCCGGAACCAGGAATTTGCCCTGGCCGCGGCGCTCGGTCTGGAGGGGTGGCCGAAGATCGCGGTCCTGAGCGCCGGAACCGACGGTTCAGACGGGCCGACCGATGCCGCCGGCGCCTTTGCCGGCTCCGATACCTGCGGCAACGCCAAGCGCAAAGGTCTAAATCCTTTCGATCACCTTTCGAGAAACGATTCTTATAATTTTTTCAAAGAAACAGGAGATCTTTTCATCACCGGCCCCACCCGCACGAATGTAATGGATGTGCTCTGCATGCTCATCGATAAATAGTTTCCATCCGGAAAGGGTCCTTTTCCGCTCTGGCGGTGTCAATCTTCGGGCTTCCTTGTGCGGCGTACCCAAGTACGCCTCCGCGCAAGCCCTCGATTTCCTAGCCAGAACGAAAAATCCCTCCTTTCCGAACAGAAACCTCGCGGGGCGT
>JBEKXG010000256.1:0-6853 GCA_049512295.1 Syntrophobacteraceae bacterium | reverse complement strand
GTTGAAGCAATCCTGCGGAGCCGAGGCGAAGTTCATCTCCGGGAGAATCGCACTGAGATCCTCAGCCAGTGGGAGCAATATGTGAAAAACGAGTTCAAAACGTGTGCCTGACCACACCGGCACGCGCAATTTTTGGCATGGACCGGTTGTAGATGTCTGCAGCCGATGAAGGAGGAAAAAATGAGTGATCCTGGATTCGTATGTTCAGCGTGCGGCAAGGAGTATGAAGGTGACACCACCAACGTCATGACGGAATGTAAGGTCTGTAAGCGATTGCATTGCGCCGAGTGCGTCGATGAATTCGGTCGATGCACTGAGTGCGCTGAAACCAAGTCAGACAAAGATTGAAGCGTGGAGCAATAAGCACGAAGCGGGGGGCAGGATTTCCGCAGCCGCTGGATGCAGGCCTTGACGGGGTCTTCATTACGCTCACCGCTTCCGGGATGCTCGTGCTAGTTCGAACTGCTCATGAGAAGATGGTTTCAGCCGATCCGACGAAACCATCCTGCGGCGCAGGAACAAACGCCGGCTGATCCTCGGCGTTGATTGCACCTAAGACCCCGTCCACGGGAAAGAAGAGGGCGCCGCCCTCACCGACTGCTTCGAACAGGCTTGCTATCGCCCTGTGTCTTGCTCACCAGCAATGGGGAACTGTTGGGTGCAAGGCTAAGAGCCGAAATGCGCACTGAGCCGATGACATCCCTGATTTTATCTCTCCTCTGGTTGAGCGCTGCCGGCCTTAGTTCAAACAGCCAAAAAAACCTGCCGCCTTCCTTTGATGGAAGCAAGAGAGTCTCAGCTATTCCTGCAGGTTCTCAACATTGTCGCCAAATGGTTTTGACCCTAACTCGTCCTTGTCGGAAAGGATCAGTTCCGCGGCGAATCCCGCTGATTCAGTGATGATTTCACGGCAAAAAAGAGCATGATCTCGGCAGAGCCACGTTTTTTGCCATTTGTCTGTTAGATCCCGGCACAAGGTGTGACCATATTTAGCCTTAAAATGGTTCGGAATCTGGTTGAACAGTCTATATAGGCCCGGCTTGCCGTAAAGCTGTTCTTTTGATTTCATCATGGCTTCTTTCCCTTCACCCTCTGGAAGGGAGCTTCTTCCATGGGCCGCGCTCACCGCCATAACTGCTCCTGCAAGCGCTCCGCAGGTATCTCCATAAAGTCCGATACCGCCGCCGAAACCGGTGGCCATCTTCTTTGCCTCCGGGGGTAATCCGGTGTCTATCAGCGACAGAACTGATTCAGCAACACACTCGGCGCAGTTGTATCCAAGAGAAAAATTTTTCCTGGCCCGCAGTCTTATTTCTTCAATTTTTTCTTCTATGCTCATTTCTGAAATCCTCTCTGTAAGGGATCAAAATAGAATTCCGGAAAAGAGGGGCCAAACGCCCTTCTCCTCGCAATCTCAGACACCGTGCGGCACAGGGAGTCCGGCACCCTGGCGTTGCCCTCAGAACGCGGTGCCCGGATTTTAACAAGCGGATCAAGATAAGTACACACTGGTCACGCTAGTTCGAACTACTCGTGACCAGTGCTTCCAGGTTTTCTTTCCTGTTGAACTCGTCGGCGAATTTAACGGCGGCTTCGCGGGAGGGAAAAGAGCCAACCAGGATGCGGTTCCATTTGACGGCTCCAAGGTCGAGCGCTTCGACACGGGGCGAATATCCCCTGGTTCTCAATTTCTCGATCAGCGCCTGTGCGTCCGTTTCTTTCAATGAGGCCACAAGCAGCGTGAACTGCTCGGCGGGAAGTCCCGCCTTCTCGGGCTTGTCCGGCTGAGGGGCCGGTGGTTTTTCGGATGGCTGCCGAAACGAGGCTGCACGCTTTGCAGGTTCTTTCGCAGGCTCTTTAGCCGGTTCAGTCAGGGGAGCCGCGGGAGCGGGTTCGATTGCTTTCGGCGCGGCCGCTATGGGCGTTCCCCCTTTATGGGTCAAATCCTCATAGTAGTTCAGCGATTCAAGCATTTTCCTGGGGTCTTCCCATGTTTCGGCAGCCCTGGGGGAAGGCTGCCCGGTCTGTTCTTCAAGTCCCAGAAATCGCAGGAACCTGCCCTTCATGGAAAGATCATCCGGGCCGACCAGGGCCACTCCCCTGCCCACCAGGATTCCCAGAGTGAACATAAAACAAAGGGCCAGGACGAAGCACGATGCATAGAAAATAAGCTTATTTCTGCTCAGTTCGAAACGGTATCCTCTGCCGTCCCGCCAAGAGCGGGGCTGCTCGTCCAAATCGGTGTTGACGACGACCAGCTTCGGGCGAGTCATTTGTCCTTCCCCCCTGTCGCAGTTTCTACATTTTTTGAGACGCTGTTACACCGAGAAGCCCCAGTGCGTTTGCGATCACTTCCTTAATTGCCAGAGCCAGGCAAAGCCGGGCTTTGGTCAGTTCGGTGTCCTCGCTCAGGATCCGGTTGTCATGGTAATAGCTATGAAACAGGGACACCAGTTGGTGCAGATAATATGGAATATAGTGCGGCTCGAGTGATCTCGCGGATTCGGAAAGAACTTCCGGATATTCCCCGAGCAGCTTGATTATTTCAAATTCCTGCGGAACCTGCAAGAGGTTGAACGTTTCGTCAAAAACCTCCCGCCAGTCAAATCTAATTCCGCGCTCCCGCGCCACCTCGAAGACACTGCAAAGGCGCGCGTGGGCATATTGCACGTAAAAGACGGGATTGTCGTTGCTCCGGGCCTTTGCGACCTCGAGGTCGAAATCCAGCGGGCTGTCCGTGCGGCGGGTGAGAAAAATAAACCGGGTTGCGTCTTTTCCGACCTCATCGACAACTTCCCGCAACGTGACGAACTCACCCCCCCGGGTGCTCATTGCCACCGGCACGCCCCCGCGCAGCAGGTTTACCAGTTGCACGAGAACGATCCGCAGGTCATCTTTTCCCCGCCCGATCGCCTGCACCCCGGCCCGCATCCTGTCGACATATCCGTGGTGATCTGCGCCCCATATGTCTATTACCGATTCGAAACCGCGTTCGAATTTGTCCAGGTGATATGCCAGATCGGCGGCAAAATAGGTGCTCGCGCCGTTTGCCCTGACCACAACCCGGTCCTTTTCGTCGCCGAATGTGGTGCTCTTGAACCAGACGGCCCCTTCGTGCTCATAGATAAAACCGCACCCTTCCAGGTACTCGATCGTCTTTTTGATGGAATCCCGGTTGTGGAGTTCGCTTTCGCTGAACCAGTTGTCAAAATGGACTCCGAAGACATCCAGATCTTCCTTTATTCCATCGAGTATGCATTTGCCGGCGTAATCGGTGAAAACCGGCAGAGCGTCCTCCAAGGGGGTGTTGCGGAAGCGTTCCCCATGATGCCGCATGAAGTCCCGCGCAAGCTCTCTCATGTATTCACCCCGATAGTGATTATCGGGGAACTCGATATTTTCGCCAAGCTCCTGCCGGCAGCGAAAGTAGAGGCTGCGGCCCAGGGTATCCATCTGGTTTCCTGCGTCGTTTATGTAGTACTCGCGCTGGACCTGGCAACCGCGGGCCTGGAGAATGTTTGCGAGCACATCGCCTATGGCGGCCCCCCGGCCGTGGCCTATATGAAGCGGACCGGTAGGGTTGGCGCTCACGAACTCAACCTGGACCTTCAGGCCTCCCTGGATTTCAAGCCTTCCGTACTTTTGGGGGTTGTCCAGAATCTGACGGATAATTCCATACCACGCCGCCGGTTTGATGAAAAAATTGATGAAGCCTGGCCCGGCTATTTCGACTTTTTCGAGTATGCAGTCGGAATCATTAAGGTTGGCTGCAATTTCAGAGGCGATCTGCCCGGGATTGCGCTTGAGATGCCTGGTCAGACCGAACGCTATATTGGAGGCGTAATCCCCGTGCCCGGAAGTCCTGGGTATTTCGAGTTCTATGCCGACTTGCGTCTTCTTGTCCTGATACCCTGTAACAGACTGAAGCGCCTCGGCTATCATGGATTTGAGGCGGTTGCGGACGATGCCCATGGTGCTTGTAATCCTTCCCGGACTGGATTTGAATCTGGGATATATATCACCACCGGCAGGGGTTTCAAGATTATCTTTTGCTCATATGGAATCCAGAGCAGCCGATTGTCGCTTTTTCGACGAACCCGGGATCGAGGCGGGGTCAGACCCTGCAGGGCGGGGTTGTCAACCGGGGAGCCTTGTTTCAAGCGCCATGGCGATTTTTTTCTTTAGTTCGGTCAAATCAAAGCTCTTTACAACATAGAAGTCGGCCGCAATCGATTTCATGTCTTCCTTGAAGGTATCGTATGCAGTCGAGAGTATAACAGGCAGATCATAAAAACGGTTTCGGATGTCCTGGAGGATGTCCAGACCGTTGTAGTCAACCATCTTTATGTCCAGAATTACCAGGTCCGGTTCTTCCTCTTCAATTGTCTCGAGAAGCTTGTAACCATTCTCCGCCGTGATGACTTCGTATCCGGCTTCCTTCAGTTCCTCCGAATACAACAGCCTTATGTGCTCCTCATCATCGACAACAAGTATCTTCGGCATAACTCAGTCCCCTTCTGCTCTAGTCCATACCTTAATGATATAAGGTTTGTTTTCCTCGAACATCATGCACTCATTTTCAATGTGTTCTTCAGCCTGCTGTAGCGACATCCTCTCGGTTCTCTTCACATACGAAAGAACTTTGCCCAGGTAGAGCGGGAGCAGCCCATCGAGCAGGTTAAGTCTTTCGCGGGGGGGCATACGGCGATAGGCAACCGCCGAATCGAAAAGAATGGTCAACCAGGTCTGGGTCGGGAACGAAAAATGCTGAAGCCCGATCGACCTTATTTCCTGGAGCTTGGGGACCACCATTGGACCGTAAACCTGCTCCCACAACCCATAATATTTATCAAAGCCTTCAACAAACTTCTCGTGGAGGCGCTCTGTATTGATGTCCACTGGAAGCGGGGTTTCAACTTCCTGAACGTCGACCCCGGACAGCGCCGTCGGTTTGCTCCATTTCACCTGTTCCCAAAAACCCTGATAGACATGCATCAGGTCAAAAATCGTGCTGAGCACTTCGTGGAAAGACACAGTCAGGTGCACGTAACGGTCCTTGAGCCGATGCATCTTGGGCGCTCCCATGAACGCCTGAACGATTGGGAGCCGGGAGGCGAGCGCTATGTTGGTCATCCATATCTCCATCCCGAACCTCTCTACAGCTTCGCTCCAGAAAGGGGGATTGAGGTAGGTGTCAAGCAGCTTTGGGCTGAAGCCATAGTCCCCCACGTTCGCCTGTCGCACCCGCCGGCCGTACAGACAGCGGAGCATTGGATAAATTATGGAACTGGTGAGGGTAGCTTCATATTTATGGCGTACGTAAAGCGGGCAAACGAACCCTGCTCCTTTGAGTATCGGTTCACCCAGGTTTCGAATCCAGACAGGTGATATGTTCTTTATGTCGGCTTCTATGATAATCAGGGCTTTGGGGTCGAGCTGACGGGCTTTTTCGAAAAAATTGCGAATATTTCTCCCTTTGCCCTCAACTCCGGGTTCAGTGGAAATGTAGAGCTTCGGCGTCTTTCCGGGCGCGGAAAAGAAAGCTTCCCGCGTGCCGTCGGAGGAGTGGTTATCGCAATTGATTATGGCACACTGCATGCCGGGGAAGTACTCGCTCAGGCCTCTGTCCACCTGCTCGGTGGTCCTGGCTATACTTTCCATCTCATTTGCCGTGGGTATGCCCACTACTACATCGGCCCCGGCAATTCCCCCCGGGTTTTCCTCGTAAAATGCCATCGCTTTGCTCCAGCTCTATTTGCGGGGAGGTGCGCCGCTGCCCTTCAAGAACTTAAAAACATCAGCATCGGTGCTTAGCAAGAAGGAGCTGTTGTTATTGAAATTGCGGTACAATTCCAAAGTCTTGTACAGAGAGAAAAATTCAGCGTCTTTGTTGAAAGCTTCCGCATATATCCTGGTTGCTTCCGCGTCGGCTTTGCCTCGTATTTCCTGCGATTTCCTGTAGGCCTCCGAGGTCAGCTTAGCCAATTCCCGCTCCATCTGGCCCAGGATTGCGGCCCGCTCGCCCTCGCCCTCGGACCGGTACTGGGCGGCAATGCGCTTGCGCTCGGAAATCATCCGGTCGAAAACCTTCTGCTGGACGGACTCAACGTAGTTAATTCGTTTTATGCGGATGTCGAGCAGTTCGATCCCGAATTCAGGAAGGAGCCGCGATGCATCCGATACCATCTCCCGGGTGATTTTTTCGCGGCCCTTCTGGAGGTGATCGGTCTGCTCGGGGGTCTCAAAGCCGGACTCGAGCACCTGAAAGTCTGGAATGCCCGCCTCTTGGAGCTTTTGCTTTGCCTCCGCCCAACCTTCGCTGCGGACCAGTTCCACGAGATCATTGTTGGAAACATGATCGCGGACCACGGAGTCTATTATTCCGTCAAGGCGGCTGTGTGCTGTCGGTATCGATCCAACCCGCTTCAGGAACAGCAACGGGTCCTTTATGCGCCAGCGCGCCGTGGTATCCACCCAGATATATTTTTTGTCCTTGGTCGGAATCTGGTTGGGGCTTCCATCCCATTTCATTATGCGCTTTTCGAAAAAGTTGGCCGTCTGGATGAACGGGACCTTGAAATGGAGTCCCGCCTCAGTGATCGGCTGCCCAACCGGGCGGCCAAGCTGCGTGATTACCACCTGCTGGGTTTCGCTCACCACGAAAAAGGAAGCTCCGGTCAATATCGCCAGAGCGATTAACACCCCTGCACCTATCTTGGGTCCGCGTGGAACCATATTATTTCCTTTCTGCACTCAGCCTCCAGCACTCACTGCCCTTTAGGCTGCGCCTGAGAGCTCTGCGCTTTTCCACCCTGCTCCCTGAGTTTGTTCAGATCGAAGAGCGGCAGGATGT
>JBEKXG010000255.1:0-8580 GCA_049512295.1 Syntrophobacteraceae bacterium | reverse complement strand
CGGTTGCTGGCCGGGGCCAATTTCGTTGTGAGCGGATACGGGTGGTGCGGCCGCGGTCTTTCGATGCGCGCCTCAGGGATGGGCGCCAAGGTGATTGTGACCGAAATAAACCCGCTCCGTGCACTTGAGGCCGTTATGGACGGCTACCAGGTTATGTCCATGGAAAAGGCCGCGCCGATTGGCGACTTTTTCTGCACACTGACCGGCGACATCCACGTGCTTCGCAAAGAACATTTCGAAATGATGAAAGACGGAGCTATAGTTTGCAACTCAGGCCATTTCAACGTGGAGATCAATCTGGATGATCTCCGTGAAATGAGCTCATCAGTGCGGCCCATGCGTGATTTTGTTGAAGAATTCAGTCTAAGAAAAGGTAACAGGATTTACGTGCTTGGCGAAGGCCGCCTTATCAATCTGGCTGCAGCGGAGGGACATCCTTCGAGCGTTATGGACATGAGCTTCGCAAACCAGGCGCTGTGTTCGGAATATATGGCCAAGAATCATGCCTCCCTGAAAAAACAGGTCTATCGGGTACCGGTGGACATCGACCGGGAAATCGCCCGCCTCAAACTTGCGAGCATGGGAATCAAGATCGATTCGCTCACCCCGGAACAGGATGCCTACTTGCATTCATGGGAGATGGGCACTTAAGGTAAACGAGTTTTGCGGCGGGACTTGAAGGCGTATGGGCATCAAAAGAAGGTATCCAATTTCCTGGCTCATATGCCTTCTCCTCCTGACCGGCTGTCCCTCAAAACCTCCTCAGACGCCTCAGCGACCCTCTGAACGGCCGCTTCTTGAACGAATTTCACCAGCTCAGCTACCGGATTTTCAAGACGATGAGCCAGCCGCTTCCCTTCGGTTGGCCATAGAGAACAGCCTTTCGTGGTATGCGAAAATCTCTCAGGACAGGCCGGTTTCACTGGCCCATACGAGTGTGCCGGCAAAAGTTTTCGTGGAGTCCATCAATCATTTTGTCTCTCTTGCGGATTGCGGCCGCATAAGTGCGGATGCGCTTTACAAGGATCTCGTAACGGGGTATTACGAACCGGTGCTGGAGGGAAGCCTCAAGGCTGAAGCTGAATTTCGATGGCCGATTTACCCCGTTCCATCCGATCTTTTCCTGATCGAACTGGACCGTTTCGACACCAATAAATTCTACGGGGAACGGTTAGTGGGCCGTTTGGAAAAAAACTTCGTGGTCCCGTACTATTCACGCTCCGAAATAGACGGGAAAAAGGTCCTTGAAAAACCCGGAGCGCAACCGGCCAAGCCTCTGGCGTGGCTCAAGGACCCTGTTGACTGTTTCTTCCTTCACATCCAGGGGTCCGGTGTGATAAGACTCAGTCCAGATGGGCTGCAAATGCGGGTGGGATACGCAGGAGCAAACGGCCGGCCGTATCATAGCATCGGGAAGGATCTTCTCGAGAGCGGGGCGGTTTCACCCGAGGAAATGTCTCTGCAAGCGATACGCAAGTTCCTGCGCTCTCATCCGGAGAGTCAGAACGAGATTATGTGGAAAAACCAGAGTTATGTTTTTTTCAAGCGGGTTTCACAAGGCCCGCTTGGCAGTCTTGACACCGTTCTCACGGCCGGCAGATCAATAGCGACCGATCCCAAATTCCATCCCCGCGGCGCCTTGGCGTTCCTGGTGAGCGAGAAGCCGGTTTATGATTCCTCCGGTCAAATCCTGAGGTGGGAGCCTGCGGGACCGGTGAGGAGGCGGAAAGACGTGCCGGGCCGATGAAACAGCAGGGCGAGCTGTACTATGTTATTAAAAAGGGTCTGATTGGCGAAGAGTTGCAATAGCATCGAGAAAGTGAGGTCAGACCTTGTCGGGTCGCTGCGAAAGGTTTTCGGAAAGAAAATGAAAAAGTATGCACATCTCATCGAAAGCGCGGCACAGTGCCGTCATGGCCTGTAGATTCCTTTGCCTTTCCTCCCCCTCAAATAATTCGGGTGCTGAGAGCAGTGACATCTGAGCGGAGCGAAAGCGGTCCGTAGTGCGCTCGGCAAGCGCCCTCAACTGAGGCAGAATATTGTCCGGCGGAATTCCGGAGATGAGTTTTTCCAGTTCTCGATATTTTTCATCGTATTGTTGAGCGAGTTGTCCTATAATCTGAAGGTGCGGGGATTGATCTTTCATGAAAGCTCCTTTTAGGGGATAAATAAAATCTTTATATCACTTCTGATAGAGTTGCGATATAATTCGATTATCGAAACTCTTGTTGGATCTTAACAGTTTTCACACATTACATTTATAAAGAAAATTATAATCGGTTCGCGGCGAGTTGCCGGCTGAGCTGGGCCGGGAGGTTTGCGCGGGCTTGGCGCCATCGCGCTCATCTCATGCGTACCGATTAGCCGGTGCCGGTTTTTTTGATTTCCGTTTCGCCGGCAGAGGGTTTTAAGAATGTTCGTCAAGAGTGTCAATGTCTTACTTTCCGAGTGGATCAAAGTGCCGGTTGACGGGCTGCCTTCCATACTCGAGAGAAAACTGCACGAACGCCTTGTTTTTACCAATCCCGACTACGAGATGCGGCATAACCGCGGCGAATGGATCGGCAACATCCCGGCCCAGATAAGCTGTCTGAAACAAAAAGGCCGAAGCTATCTCATCCCGAGAGGTTTTCTGGACCAGTTTATCGACCTGTGCAAGAGATACCAGATACCATGCCGAACGATCGACCGGAGGCGGTGCTTCGACCCGCTTTCTATCGAGTTCCATGGCGAATTGAAGAGCTACCAGCAGGATGCGGCCGAAGCTGTGCTTGAGCACGATTGCGCCAGCCTGGTCGGCGGCCACAAGAGCGGCAAGACCGTTATAGCCCTTTATACAATCTCTCAGAGACGCCAGCCCGCCCTGATAATAATCCCCAAAATGGACCTGCTCGACGGCTGGCTAAGAAAGATTGAAAGCTTTCTTCAGATCCCAAGATCAGAGGTGGGCATTTTTACCGGCGGGGCGCACCAGGTGGGAACGCTGATCACGATCGGCCATACCGGTGAAATAATGCGATATTGGAGAAAGATTTACGACAAGGTCGGATACATAATCTTCGACGAATCTCAGCGCTCTCCATCGAAGGTTCTTACCAGCCTTATCCCCAATTTCGACTGCCGCTACATATTGGGTCTATCCAACTCTGTTCTGCGCAAGGACCGCCTTTTAAAGCTCATTCATCTTTATCTGGGCGACGTGGTCTATACAATTAATGAAAAAGACGCTCGTGAAGGCCGCGGGGTTATTACAGGGAACGTAATAGCCCGTCCAACCGATTTCAGCTATCCCTATAATTCCAGGGCGGATTACCCGGCGATGCTCAGGGATCTCATGCTGAACTCTGCAAGAAACCGCAAAATCGTGGACGATGTGGAAACGGAACTTCGGAAAGGAGAAGAACGGGTCCTCGTACTTTCGGGAGGAGAGGACCAGGACGATGCATTGAGCGCCGAGTTGAGCCAGCGCGGTATAAAGGCCTTTTCATATAATCTGTTTTGCGCCAATCCCAACATTGTGAACGGGGATGACGGGAATAAAGATATTCCGCCGCCGGCAGCTTCTCAAGCCCGGGTTTTGTTCATTTCTCCCCGCGTCATGCCCCGCTGCTCGCGCGCCCTGAAATCCAATGTGGTCTTTTTGGCAGTTCCAGTCTATTTTCAGAAGAGCCTTTCCAACGCCATACGGGACATGTGCCAGAATGGCGACTTAGCCGACGGTGGGCTCACCATCTATGATTACGTTGATTCCAGGGTGGGAATTCTCGACAATTACTTTCGCATGCGAAGCTACAACTACGGCGTTCATCCGGACTTGCTGCTAAATGGCCAAATGTACAATAAATTCAGTGGGCGGTAACTCGCTCCCGTCGGTAAACTCAGCACGGCTCCGGGTGGAGTTGCTTCACGGCAGTATCCGGATGAAAACCGACTCGAAAAGCTCCTCCTTCCCGCTTACCCGATAAAATCAAATGCGCGAAAAACTGGTTGCAATCGCTCCATTGCTGCGCTCCTGCCCGAGACTCATAACCCTTGGAGTTCGAGCCTGCATGGGAGACTATACCCCCGGGCAGAAGGAACTGCTGCTTTGCGCCCGCCAAATTATCTTTCCCACTCCACGGTTTGTCAGGATTTTGGAAGCGGCCGGGAAAAAGACGTTTCCGAGCGCTTTTGCCTACAGCGTCCAAAAATCCAGGCTGATACAGGAAGCGCTGTTTCAGTTTCTCAAGTGTCCCCATCCGCTCACGCGCATCTATTACGGCCGGCAAAAAGGCTCGATCGTTGATGATTTTCCTTTTCCGTTTCGCGCGATGGGTCCGGGTACGACGGACAGGGCGCGGCTGGTGTCGAATGGTAGTGATCTGCGTGCCATGTCTGAAATTTATAACCCTCTAATTATACAGGAGGTGTTGGATTACCATGAGCGCTTCCTGCTCGTTTTCATCAATTACGAATGCGCGGGGAGGCAATGCGTATCCGATGGTTCCTGGACCTTCCCCAACCACCCTGTAGACAAAGGGAGAGTTGCGGAATTTTTCAACAGTGAGGTTATGTCCTGTTTTGAGAAACTGCTTCGATCTGTGCAACTCAACGATGTCGCAGTAGAAATCGGTTTAACCCGCAAGGGCTGGCAGTTGATTGAATTGGCCCGTCCACCGCTTTCCTGGCCGTCCACTGAAGGCGTAATTACCAGGCGGCAGCACATTTCACGACTGATCGAGGCCAATAAGTTCCAGTCTTGAGTTCATCGGGAAACACCGGATGAGACCGGCGGTTTTCTGTGGAATTATTATTGGTCAGTCTATTAAAATTACTGAGCCGTTCCTGATCCGATCGGCATAAATATCCTGAAAGGAATACTGTAAAAATGCTGAGAAGGATAGTTCTCGTATGCATTCTGGTTATTGCCGCCTGCGCCGGGCCGGTCACCGCCGCCCCCCCTGACGAAAGCAAGGAATGTCCGCGTATTTCGCCGGAATTGCGGCCCTTCGTGCAGCGCACCATAGCCTCGATGCCGGATGATTTTTTCGTGGTGCTGAAAAATGGCCTCACACTGCTCGTTCATCAGCAGCCCTCAGCCGAGGTCGTTTCAGCCCAGGTATTCGTTCGCGCCGGGTCCGCCCTCGAGGGAAAATACATGAGGGCCGGTCTTTCCCATTACCTTGAGCACATAGTGGCCGGTGGAACCACCCTTTCGTTTACGGAGGAACAGGCCAAGGAGCGGATTCAGGCAATGGGCGGTAAAACGAATGCTTACACCAGCTTCGACAGAACGGTGTACTACATAAACACGGGCGCCGGTCACTGGCGGGATGCCCTCGACCTGCTGCTTTCCTATGTGTCTGAAAATGTTGTTGACCCTAAAGAGGTTGCCAGGGAAAAGAAGGTCATTCAGCAGGAAATGAAAATGGGCGAGAGCAACCCTAATACGGAGTTGTGGAAGCTGTTCGTTCAGACTGCATACCAAAAGAATCCGGTTCGATATCCCGTAATCGGTTATGAAGAGGTTTTCGTTCAGCAGAGCAGGGAAGCCCTTCTGGACTATTATCAGCAGCGCTACCAGCCGGAAAATGTGATAGTGGCCC
This sequence comes from Syntrophobacteraceae bacterium, assembly GCA_049512295.1. Lineage (GTDB taxonomy): Bacteria > Desulfobacterota > Syntrophobacteria > Syntrophobacterales > Syntrophobacteraceae > SbD1. The sequence continues at coordinate 2,995 of JBEKXG010000255.1, read as the reverse complement.
TGTCCGGGAATGTCCATGGCGCGGAGGTCCTTCAGTTTGTCGCGGAAAAGACCAGGAACTTTCTCCCCAGAAATTCCGATCCGGTAGTCCTGCCGGAAGAACCTCTGCAGGGTAGCATCAGGTGGGAAGAGAAAGAAGTTCCGATCGTCAGGCTTGTGCAGGCAATGATCGGATTTCCATCTGTAAATGCTTATGAAAAAGACCTCTACGCCCTCGACGTTCTGGCGCATGTGATGGGTGAGGGCGAGACCTGCCGTCTACACTGCCGCTTGAAGGAAGATCAGAATAAGGTCTTCAGCATCGGCGCCTCGAACTGGACGCCTGCTTTTGTCCGTGGCCAGTTTATTATCTCAGTGTCTCTTTCTCCTTTACAGTGGCCCTCGGCCCTGAAGGACATCCAAGATGAAATCGAGAGCTTCAGGAAAACCCTGATAAGCCCGGCTGAGCTGGACAACGCCAAGAAAACGGCCATCGCCCACCATGTTTTCGAGCAGGAATCCGTTTCGGCCCGGGCCTCCTCGCTTGCCTCTTCCTATTTACTCTCCGGGAATCCTTACTTTGACGATGAATATGTCGACGGGGTCCGCGCCGTAACGGCGGAAGAGGTTCGGGCGGTGGCTCAGCGATATCTTGTGCCCAACCGCATGAACGTTGCGGTGATAAAGCCGCCGTCAGGCGAGGGCCAGAACGTGGCGGCCGCCTCATGCCCGCTCCCGAATATCCGGCCGGTCGAATTCAGCCGGATGGACAACGGGTTGAAGATGTTGATAAAGCAGGACTCCAACCTTCCTTTCGTAACCATTCAACTTTATGGGACTGGCGGCCTTGCACTGGAAAGCCTCGATCGTCCCGGGATCTCAGCATTCACAGCGGAGCTTTTGACCGCCGGGACGAAATCTCTGTCAAAACTCGCTTTACTGGGTAAGGTGGAGAATGCCGGCGGCGAAATCGGGGCTCAATCCGATAACAACACCTACCATGTGTCCATCAAGGTGCTGAAAGAGGACTTCGACTGGGCGCTTGACCTTCTCGCCGATATAGTCCAGAACGCCCAGTTTCCACAGGACGAGATCGAAAAGCAGAGGCAGGACACGCTGATTGCCATAAAGAAGTACGACGAGAACTGGCAGGCCGAGGTCATGCGGCTGTTCAAGAAGAACTATTTCCAGAAAACTTCCTATGTGAACGACAAGCTGGGAACGCTGGAGTCCGTACGGGCGTTTACGCGTGAGGACATTCTTTCGTTCTACCGCAAAATGGTGAACCCGACTCATTCCGTGCTTGCGATCTACGGCGATGTAGATCCGGCAAAAGCCGGATCTCTGGGGCAGCAGAAATTCGCAAAATGGAGCGGCGTACCGGTTGAAAAGCCGATGAGCGATGAGACTCATCAGATCGGCGACAATCGCATGGTCGAGATAAAGAACGAAAAGAACAGCGCGGCGCTCTTTATCGGCACGAACGGTCTGAGTATCAACAACTCCGAACGGCCTGTGCTCGACGTGCTTACCTCGGTGTTGTCAGGGGGAGGTTCTCCGGCGGGCAGGATATTCGACTCTCTGCGCGGTGGAGACCAGAACCTGGTCTATACTGTGAATACATTCCCGTTTTATGGAAAAAACGCCGGCTATTTCGGGGTTCTCACCCAGACCACCATGGCGAATCTGCGCAAAGTGGAGGAAATAATCCTGCAAGACCTCAAGCGGCTGACAGATGTACCGGTCCCGGACAGCGAACTCGAAAAAGCCAAAGAAACCATGCTCGTGGGACTGAAACTCAGCAGGGAGACGCTCAGCAGCCAGGCATCCGATGCGGCGTTAAATGAAGTGCTGGGCCTCGGGTGGGATTACAGCCGGCAATATCCGGACCTGATCAAGGCAGTCGGCGCCGATCAGATAAGAGACATGGCCCGCAGGCTTTTTGCTCATACACTGATAGCGAGAACGCTGCCGGAGCACCCCACGGAAATACTTGCAACCCCGCCTGCCGTCAGGAGCGACGTGCAGATGTGAGAGGCATGGGTGAGTGGAGGGCTGAGGACTGAGTGAGGTGCAAATGTGAGCGATTATGGGAGCGGGTGAATGGGTGAACACGGATGAACAACATCTCTATCACGCGGAGATGCGGATAGGGACCGACGCAGGGACGGGAGATCAAATCATCAACCTGCAAAACAGAGCGAAGGAAGCGAGGGGACGGCGGTAATGCGTTTCGCCACGGCGCAAAGAGAGCAGCGAAAGGCCTCGTAAACGAAGTGAGCTTGCCGGATATGTGAAAGCGTTGGGGTTAGGGGTTAGGTGTAAGGGGTTATGGAGGCAATAGAAAGGACGGTCTAAATGATTTCATCATCCCGCAGAATATGCGGCGATGAGTTTTGTGTCCGGATGGCGGGAAAACATCGTGGGAGAAGGCCGCTAATAAACAAACCATTTTTGGGAAAACATGCCTCTAAGCCAGAGAAACCGTCTTCACCGGCGCACGAAAAATTTCCACGCCCCGCGTGGTTTGGTCCGACCCCAATCTCCCCAATCTCCCTCTGACACAGAACCGACTTCAGCCAATCACCGGGTCGCCGATTCACGGACAGATTCAAAACCCAGTTGGGAAATGAACTTCTTGCTGAAATCCGGGTGGGAGCCCAGATCCAGCACCCGGATGACAGACGCCACATGCTCCATATCCCTCAATATGTCCTGGTTGAGCACGGCGAGGGAAGCTCCGGAAAGTGACGAATTTCCAACAAAGATGGTCTGCCCCATGTACTCTGTCGGCAGTAATCCGATGCATTTCAAGTTCTCAGGATTCAAGTGGTAACCGAAGGAGCCGGCCACTATTATCTGCTCCAGGTCTCCAACACAACGGCCCGCTTCGCTCAATAACGTAAGAATCCCCGTTATGGCCGCGCCCTTGGCCAACTGTACCTGTCGGATATCCCTCTGGCTCAGAAAAACGTTGTCCGTCAGATGATAACGGTCCCCTTCCAACCGGTCGGTCA
>JBEKXG010000254.1:0-6878 GCA_049512295.1 Syntrophobacteraceae bacterium | reverse complement strand
ATAAACAAAATCAGCAAGCAAATCGTCCAGATGCCCGGCAACACCAAGAAGCTTTCCGTAGCGGTAATAGTTGACGGGAAATATGAAACCAAACCGGGCGCCGACGGAAAACCCAAACAGACATACGTGGCCAGGTCGGCCGAAGAGATGAAATCCTTAGAGGAACTGGTCAAAAAAGCGGTTGGGTTCAATGAGACGCGGGGAGACCAGATAACGGTTTCCAATATTCCGCTCGTCACCGACATGGGCGGCCCTGAAATGCTCAGATCTGAAAACAAGTATCTCCAGCTTTTCAGAAGCTATCAAAGGCTGCTTCTAAACATCGGCCTCGTCGCCCTGGTGCTGATCTTCGTAATCAGGCCGTTTATGCGCAAATTTCGCCAGGTCGCCGACGAAATCAGAAAGCTCCCGGCCCCGGCCAGCGGCCCCTCCCTTGACGCCCAAATATCTGAGATGCTCCTGGATCAGCCAATGAACCAAATTTCGGTCCGAAAGAAGTCAACCGCCCTGGTAAAGCACGATCCCGACAAGGCAACGGAAATAATAAGACAGTGGCTGAGGGACGAGGTTTAGGAACATGGCCAAACCCAATGGCGCGAACAAGCTGAACGGGCCCAAAAAGGCGGCAATGGCCCTGCTCTCTCTGGGGGAAGAGGCATCCGCTCTGATACTCAAAAAGCTCTCGACCAATGAGATCAAGGAACTTAGCCTCCAGATGTCATCCATTGAAGCGGTAAAGAAGGAGACCTCCGACGAACTGCTTGAGGAATTCACCTCGCTTTTCAAGGTGGAAAGCGGGGTCAATGTGGGCGGGGACCAGTTCATTCGCAGTCTGCTGCCAAACGTCATGAAGGGGGAGCAGGCAAAAGAAGTTATTTCTCAACTGGATGAAGAAAAGCAAAGAATTCCTTTCAAACACCTCAGAGACATCGATCCCAAACTGCTTGCCGGGTTCATAAAGGGTGAGCACCCGCAGACTATTGCCATCATTATTTCCCATCTGGGACACCAGAAGGCCAGCCAGGTGCTGGCATGTCTGCCTGAGCAGCTTCAGTTTGAAGTCGTCGGAAGAATTGCGAACCTGGAGACGGTACCTCCCGACCTGATCCAGGAAGTGGACGAGGTGCTCGAAAAAGAGCTGACCTCGATCGGGAAACGAGGTGAACAGATCGGGGGCATCTCGGTCGTCGCTGAAATCCTCAACCACTGCGACCGCCGAACTGGAGACAGCATATTGCAGTTCTTCGAAGAAACCGACAGCGATCTGGCTGAAAAAGTCAGAAAGCTGATGTTCGTTTTCGAAGACCTGCTCCATGTAAACGATGCGGGCATCCGGGAACTGCTCAAGGAAATCCGGAACGAAGAACTCACCATGGCGCTCAAAACGGCCTCCGAAGACCTCAGGGGAAAGATATTCAAAAACCTGTCCCAACGCGCCGCCCAGATGCTGCAGGAGGATATCTCGATGATGGGACCGGCCCGTCTGAGCGAAGTGGAAGCCGCACAACAGTCTATTCTGAATGTAGCGCGCAGGCTCGAAAAGGATGGCAAACTCCTGCTTGCCGGCAAGGATGGCGGAGAGTCATTTGTCTAATCTGCTGAAAAAAAACTTGGAGCCGGAGATAGCCGCCTTTGGTTTTCCCATTATACAAAAGGCGCCGGGCGGCTCAAAAATGGCCTCGATCAATGGGGATAAACAATCCGCCGAGCCTGAAGTGAACTCCGAGCAGCTCTACCGCACTAAGCTGCTCGATCTCGAGCGCCGGAACCATGAGATTGAAAAGGAAGCTTACGGCAAAGGATTTTCGCAGGGCGAAAAGGACGGTTTCGAGTACGGTCACAAAGCCGTTCAGGTGATCAAATCACAGCTCGAGCGCATTGCGCAAAACATGGAAGCCCTGCCCGCAAAAGTCCAGGATGATTACAGGGAATGGCTGATCCGGACCAGCATCAGGATAGCAAGACAAATCGTGAACAGGGAGGTCCAAACCTCCCCTGAAATAGTGGCCCGTACCGTGAACGCCCTTCTCGAAGAAGCCAAAGAGCACAACACCCTTATCGTGTATCTCAACCCCAGTGACCTGGAGTTAATCGAGAAAAGGGCCGAGATGGCGCTCTGGGTTAACAGGAAACGCTTCGCCCTGAAAGCCGACAGGGAGCTGGAGCGCGGCGGCTGCCGGGTCGAAAGCACGCTCCAGCTCCTGGATGCATCTATGGCCAGCCAGTTTGAAAACGTGGAAAAACACCTTCTCGGCGGCGGCGCCTCGCAAAGCGTAGCGGGCGGAACAGATGGAGAGTAGCGACTATCTGAACCTGAGGAGCGCCGGGTTCGCCGACCTGAACGGCTGCGAACTCCGCAAAAAGTACGGCAAGATCGTTCAGCTCACCGGAAACCTGCTCGAAGCCGAAGGCCTGGAAGCTGCGACAGGGGACATCTGCAGAATTGCCCATCCGGATTCTCCTAATCCGATCCTGGCTGAAGTGGTCGGCTTTGAATCCAGCAGGATCAAACTAAGTCCCCTGACTCATCTGAACGGCGTGCGACCGGGGAGCCTGGTGCAGGTTCACGAAACGTCCAATAACGTCATGGTGTCGGAGGCGATGCTGGGACGGGTGCTCGATGGCCTCGGACAGCCCCTGGACTGCGGCGCGCCGATTTCATCCGGCGTGCCCTATCCCCTCGCCGGAAAGGTCTCCAACCCGTTGGAACGGCCTTTGATCGTACAACAGCTCGACTTGGGGGTCCGTTGCATAAACACGCTTCTTCCCATAGGCAAGGGGCAGAGGATCGGCATTTTTGCAGGTTCCGGGGTCGGTAAGAGCACCCTGCTGGGCATGATGGCCAGATACACGGGCGCGGACGTCAACGTGATCGCCCTGATCGGCGAGCGCGGCAGGGAAGTCAACGAATTTCTGAAAAACGATCTCGGCCCCGAGGGGATCAAGCGCTCGGTGGTCATAGTGGCCACTTCGGACCAGCCTGCCACCGTTCGCATCCGGGGGGCCTACCTTGCCTGCGCAATATCGGAATTCTTCAGGGACCTGGGCAAAGACGTGCTCTTCATGATGGATTCGGCCACCCGGCTCGCCATGGCTGCGCGCGAGATAGGGCTGGCGGCGGGTGAACCCCCGACTACCAAGGGATACACTCCCAGCGTATTCAGCCTGCTCCCGAGGCTCTTCGAAAGGTCCGGTAAGTTCGAGGGGGCGTCCATAACCGGTATTTACACTGTCCTGGTCGAGGGTGACGACATGGAAGACCCTGTCGCCGACACCCTCCGCTCCATTCTTGACGGCCACATTTTACTGGACCGGACCTTGGCTCAAAAGAGGCAGTTTCCGGCTATAAACGTGCTCAGAAGCGTCAGCCGGTTGACAGACCGGCTGCTCTCCGACGGGCACAAGGAACTCGTTTCCCGCTTTATCCGCATACTGGCCGACTATGAGAACAGCGAAGACATGATCCGGATAGGCGCCTACGTCCGCGGCTCTCACCCGGAAACTGATTACGCGATCCAAATGATTGAAAAGGCAAACCAATTTCTCAAGCAGCCGATTATCGAAAACTGTCCTGTGGAGGAGTCCTTCACGGCCCTGGAGATGCTCTTTCATACGGAGTTGCATTCGAAATGATCACAAGGCGGCGAGGAGGAGGCGACGCAGGCATACACCGTAGTACGTCGAGGAGCCGACGACGAAGACAACGCAGTGAGCGCTTGAATGCGACTTCGTATCAGTGAACCTGTGCAGCTTAAAACTTAACCCTTAAGACCTAAAATGCCATTTAGATTTCGATTCAAATCGCTTCTGAGACACCGCGAGTTCAAGCTTCGTCAGGCTCAGGCCGCGCTCGGAGCAGCGGAGTCCGTCAGAATGCGGATACAGTCCGGCATCGAGCGGCTTGCTGAAATCATTCGCCTGGAATCCGAGCAGATGGAAAAGGAGCAGCACAAAGGAATCGAGACGGCCAGATATCTTCATTTCAAGGTCCACCTGAGCCTTCTGGAACGCGAATTGCTAATGTCATACAATGAGCTGAAAAAGGCCTCTGAAGAGGTCCAAAAGTGCAAGCAGGCGATGATCGAATGCGATAAATCCGTCAAGGTGCTCGAGAATATCGAAACAAGGGACAGGGAATCGTACCGATTGATTCAGTCTCGCGAGGAACAGAAGAAGCTGAACGACATCGCCGTGTTCAGCGATTACCGGAACCGGGCCGGGAGAAAAGGAGAATCATGAAAGCTGGCAAACCGGGTTCCAGGTTGCTTTCAGTCACGCTTTGCACCCTCATAACGCTGCTGGTTATAAAGCTGGCCATTACAGTAATGGGCTCGCTCTATTCCGAGCAGGAAACCGCGAGTGCAGTTCCGGAAGCAATCGCCAAGGACGAAAAGCCCAAGGCTGAAGCCGAGAATGCGGCGCCGGTCGACAAAATCGCCAAAATCAGACCCGGAGCCTCGACAACCGAGTCCCTGAGCGCCCTTCAGCAGAAGGAAATCGAAATCCGCAAAAAAGAGGAGCAGCTCAAGGAGAAGGAAGAGCGCCTCGGCAAACTGCAGAAGGAAGTCGAGCAGAAGGTCAAAGACTTGCTGGCGCTGCAAAAGGAAGTTCAATCCGTTCGCACCGAGAAGCAGGAAACCCAAAGCACCAGGGTCCGGAGCCTTTCCAAAATTTACGGGACGATGAAGCCAAAAGAAGCCGCAAAGCTGATGGAAAACCTCGACGATAGGCTCGTCATGGGCATAATTTCCACGATGACTCCCGATGAGGCGGCGGCGATTCTTGCCCTCATGGAGGTCAAAAAGGCGGCTAAAATATCCGAAGCCCTTTCAGGCCGATAATCAGAACGCGCTTGCAAACGGGAAGAGCATTGCAATATACTTATCCCGCCCTTGGTCAATGCAGATCATTTATCCTATGATTACCAGCTCTTATGATTTATTTTCACCCGAATATCTTTCGGAGAATTTCTTTACTCCTTTTGCTCGTTGCCGCCCTGATATACGGCTGCGAACGCACTGTTATACCCCCTCCCTGCCCTGGACCTCCCCCTGCACAGGCCCCGGCGCGAGCCCCTCGTTCCTCGGCAAGGCCCGCTCAGCCTGCCCAACCTGCCCAGCCTGCCCAACCCGCCCGGGTGGTTGAAAAGACCATGGGCTATCTGGGCAGCCCCAGGACCATTTATCATGAAGTCGGACCGCTGGAAACCGTCTGGCGCATCTCCCGGTTGTATGACGTCACGCCCCAATCCATCTATTCGGCAAACAGACTCAAACCGAGGGATCCTTTGCAGGTAGGACAGAAACTCGTCATCCCGAACGCAAAGACGATACGCTACGTTATAAACCTCTACCGGAACCCGCAATGGAAGTACATCATCCTGCACCATACCGCCACGGGAAAAGGCAACGCCAGGACGATAAACATCTCACACGGTGCGCGTGGCTTCTGGAATGGCCTCGGGTATCATTTTTTGATCGATAACGGCACCCTTGGGAAAGGCGACGGGCAAATCGAAATGTCCCCCCGGTGGATCAGGCAGCAATGCGGCGCCCACTGCAAAGCCGGAGGAATGAACGACAAAGCGATTGGAATCGCCCTGGTCGGAAACTTCAACTGCGAAAAACCCACACCCAACCAGCTTCAATCTGTCGCCTTCCTTGTTTCTGTCCTTCGCAATTATTACCATATACACCCGGCAAACATCCTGGGGCACCGCGAGGCGCAGGGCGCAAAGACGGAGTGCCCCGGCAAACTGTTCCCCATAAATTCTATCAGGAAGGCGGCCTCGAAGTAATCTGCAACTGCAGGCTTTGCTGGAGCGTGAGCGCTGCCGCCCGGGAGCTTTTTTATTCCCGGCATCTGGCGGAACAAGTCTTGGCGATTATTATCTTAGAGATAAATGAGAAAGATTTGCCGGACGAAAGGAGAAACTCATGGCAGAAGTAGTCCACACATCCCGAATCAGGATCGTCAGAGAAAAAGGTCCAACCAGGAAAGCAATGATCGAGGGCTTCAATGAGCCGGTCTACTATGGCGTCCACGGCGGTATAAAAAACTTCTACAAGGTAGAACCGGAAAAGGAGCACGCGGCCACACTGGACCATATCGTCGCTGCGACGGCCGGCTGAATGATGGGGACGCTGGCCGCGTCGCTGGCCGGGAAAAAAATCCGCACTTTCGAGGACCTCTACTGGGCCAATGTTGAGGGAGACGTTGAAAACGTCGGAGGTGTTCTCAAGATCACCACGATCCGCGTAAAATATCATCTGAAGGTCAAAGCGGACCAAAAGGAAGCCGCACGCCAAGCTTTTGCATCCTATCTGAGCGAATGTCCGGCGGCTCAAAGCGTCATCGGCTGCATAAAACTTAAGGATGAACTCGAACTCGAGGAAATCTCCTGAGCATAAGGTGTGTGAGCGCATCGCGCACAGGCGCGCCCCTGCAACCGGGGGCGGAAAAGGACCCTTTCCGGATGGAAACCGGACTATGAAAATCAGTTACTTGGTCGATACTGACTGGATCATCTTTTACCACCTTATTCCGAGGTAGTGACGGAGTGCTTGCAATCCGAGCATCGGAAGCCGTGAACATAGACAAACGCAAGTATCCGCGAGGTGAGCCGCTCTTCTCCCGGCCGGAGCGCGGCGCAACATGTCGAAGGCCTGGCAAAACGGGTGTAGCTCTAAGGGCGGGGGCGCCTCTTTGTGCAGACCGGACCCTTTTGAACTTTCCATAACCCCCTGTAATAATCCACAAATTTCCAGCAATCGGCTCAGCAGAAAGCACTGGCATAAGACGGCTTATCACTTCCAGGACGTGCAGCTTGTCCTGCCGCTTCAACCGCAGCACAATGAGGCCATTGATGTTGGCGGGAG
>JBEKXG010000253.1:0-6910 GCA_049512295.1 Syntrophobacteraceae bacterium | reverse complement strand
GAGACCCCCGAGAGACAGTGTAGCTCCGACCAGCGCAGCCAGTACGACCCTCGGAAACCTGATTTGCCAGATGATATTCGATAAAGTCGGATCTGGATCGACGTGGCCGGTAAGTACGGCTAGTATTTGCCTGATGTTTTGCTCGCTGGATCCCATCGAAAGCCCCAAAAAGGCGCTTATGATGAGAAGCAAACCCAGCAAAAGGGAAACGGCCATTATGCGTTTCAAAATGGGATAAGCATGAGGGACCGCCGCTTTCATCGGAACAGCTCCGGGTGTATGATCCCGGCCAGGGTCTCCAGGCCGTTTATGAGGCGTGGCGTCGCCCTGTCAAAAAGATCCGCGTCCACGATAAAGATGCGATTGTTTCGGACCGCGGGCAGCCCCTCATAATTTTTCCATTCGGCGCTCACCTGTTCGATGTCCGGTTCTTTGGTCATGGAAGTGATGATAATGACCTCAGGCTGGAGCGCCAGGACCTGTTCCCTGCTGAACCGGGGATAAGACGCCGGGCCCTCGGCCAGATTTTGTCCCCCCGCCGCTGCGATCAGTTCATGGATAACGGTGTTAGTCCCGGCTGAAACAATGGGGGCGGTCCCGATCTGGAAAAAAACGCGTGGGCGTAGTCCGGTTCCGGCCACACGCTCCTTTACACGTTCGATTCTGTCGCGCATTTCGTTTGCCAGATGCCGCGCTTTTGTGGCGGCGTTAAGGAGTTGACCCACTTCCAGTACGGTATCCACGGCAGTGTCCAGATTTCTGGGGTCGACCGCATAGACCGGTATTCCAAAAGCCTCAAGCTCTGTCACCACATTTCCGGGATTGCCGTCTCGAACGGCAATACAAAGGTCCGGTTTCAATGCGACGATCCTTTCCAGATCAAGGTGCACGTAGGAGCCCACTTTGGGTAAAAATTGAGCATCGGCTGGAAAATCACAGTGTTGGGTAACTCCCTTCAAGCGGTCGCCTTCCCCCAATGCAAAAACGATTTCCGTGATGCTGGGGGCCAGTGACACGACACGCAGGGGATTGTCGGGGACGCACACTGTCCGGCCCGCCTGGTCCCGGGCCAGCCGGGGTTCGCCGGTTTTGGGGGCAACTAAAGCGAGCGTCAACATTATCGCGATCGAATAGAGTTTTCGGCGCGTTGAGAGGCGCACATCTTTTGGCATCTTTGAAGGACGCATACCTTAATCCAGTCTGCTAATCCTGTTCGGTCAGTCGAAACTGAACAGGGAGGACAACCCATGTCGCAACATCTTTCCCTTTGAAGCTACCGGGCTTGAACTGCCAGTGGCGTACGGCTTCCAGGGTGGACTGTTCGAAATAACCCTTGGGATGAGCTTCGACAATGGAAGGTTTTGAAACACGCCCATCAGGTTCAACGAGAAATCTTACCACCACCTTGCCGCAGATACCCAGACTCCGGGCCCTCCCGGGATAAACCGGGTCGATTCTCTTCAGGATCTGCGGGATCTTATCGACGGTGGCCGCGTCAAACTCGCCCGAGAGTCCAGTTCCGGAAGATGCGTTGCTCAGCCCCGGACCACAGGAGCCTTCGCCCGCTTCTTTTCCGTTTCCCGTGCCTTCTACCCGTCCTCCCCCCAACTCATCTCCAGCGCCTTCCGAAGCGCGATCTTTGGTAGCCGTGACGATCTTCCGTGAACCGGCCAGGGGACTTTCCGGGGTCGGCGTATGACTTTTCCCGGTGCGCGCAGAGGTCTTTTTCGGGCTTTTCGCCGGCGCAACCGCCTGCCCCATGGTTTTGGCTTTGGGGACATCAGGGGCTGCCTCTTTTTCGACGGATTTTACATCCGGTGCTGATTGCTCCGGATGTTCTCCGCTGTCGACACCATCGGCAAGGCCGGCGCTGCTCGAACTGCATCCGATTCCTTGCGCGTCTGCAAAATATACATTTATAAAAGGCTCCTGAGTGTGTCGCGGTGGATGAAGCATAGGCAAGAGCAGTAACGACGCCGCCGCAAGCACATGAATCAGGAATGCACCTCCCGTTCCCAGGATCAGCTCTCGCCTGGCGGCCTTGTGTGCCGGTGGGAGGATGAGACCGTCAGCCGACAGCTCCAATGACATCAGGAAAGACGCAGGGGCTGAATTTCCCTCATCCACCCACTCAAATGTCTCTGCAAAGGAATCGAGAATGCTTTCCATATCTTCCAATGACAATAGTCCAGATCTTCCGGCCGCAGAATCAGAGTTTAGCTGCACCTGCCGGACGGGAATCAACAACCGACGGTCTCAATGAGAAAGAGTCGGCAGACCACCACCGGCAGGCTGCCGCTCTTCCGATACAAGTCCGTTCAACAAAGCATTGAGGGCCGATGCCGCTGAGGGCATCTTATTGCTGTAGTCGTCCTCCGACAAGAGTCCGTTCAACAAAGCATTGAGGGACATCCTCATGACAACGGGAATCTCCTCGGAAGTGATGAAATCAGACCATGTTTCCAGCTTTTTTCCTGCGATCTCCTCGGCCACACTCCGGCACCATGTTTCAAAAGCACCGAGGTTCGACAGAAGCCCCTTCTCATTAGCATCGCTGAGTGCAAAAGCCGATTCGAGAAATGAGGCATAACGGGGTTGAAGCAGGACCTGTTCGAAACGGGCAAGGCGCCGGCGCTCAACGGGTCCATCACCAGGTAAAGCACCTCCCTTGAGAATCTCGCAGATGTTAATGTGCCTTTCCCGCAATCTCCGGAAAACGCCGCGCCGGGTTGAGATCCCGTTTTGCTGGCGGACGGCTTCCTTTACGCCGTCGTAAACAGCCCTGGCTATTAATTCCCCGAGTTTGCAGTGGCCTCCGGCGTTGTCAACGGCTGTTCCCCTGCCTTCGACCACCAGCACCTCGTCGGTTCCTGTCCCGGTCGCCTGGCTTTTGCCAGAGCTATACGAACTTCGAACGTCCAGGTCCTGCAAGGCCGCCGTCTTTGCCTCCGTGGCGGTGATGACGGCCCGTGCCATTGCCCTCTGCGAGAGCTTCATATTCGTCAGGAGAATAATATTTACTGTCCCCGGTTCATAGAACATCCCCTCATCCACCGACATGCGCATAGCGTTGTCTTCAACCCCGGCCGTTACAAGCGCGTAAACGGTCATGTCTTTGAATTGCGCCTTTTGAACCGACAGATTTCTCATATCCGCGCCGGTAAACAGCAGGCAGCATCTGTCTTGTGTTTTCCCGATCGTCTTGAAGGCGTGCTTCCTCCACTTCTCGAATCCGAGCCTGTATTCGATGCTCCAGCATGGGGGCGGAAAATAGTGGTTGCCGACGACTGTAATGCCCTTTCTTTCACCTTCCAGTGTGGAGATCACCCGCATGGGTTCGGTGAATTCGACGATTAGCGTTTTGTTGGGAAAATCGAAAATTGTGGTTTCGTCTACTCTTGCCGAGCGGACATAACGCAGGGGGAGTTCGACGGAACGAGTCCGAAGAGGTTTTTCCTCAAGCACCCGATTGCTGTCCTCAGCAAATTCTTCATCGTAAATTGTCGACGCAAGCCATGCGACAAAGTCCCCCGTCTGCACCGATGCACGGCATGTCATCGCGCATGGGAAAGAAAAAACCTTGCCTCCACGCACCGCCTGGACGTCTTTCCATCCGGGCTGCGAGAGAAATCTGTCGATTGCTTTCCGGTCGCCGCCGCAATCACAGACTACTTCGGGATCGAATTTTTTCCATTCCTCCAGGGTCACAGATACCGCTTCGCCTTTTTTGCCGAATTGGGGAGGCAAGCCTCCGGCCGAACGAATAAATTCATTTTGAAAAGAATCATCACCTGGCGCCATCAAAGAGTCCCGGCTTATACCCATGACCCGCATGACCCTTTTCCTCCTGTTCGCGGGAATCTTTTCAACTTTGCTGGAAATAAGCGCCAACTCTTTGCGTATTCCCTCGATGATTTCTTCTGCTTTCGCCTCTTTATCAAAAATCGCTCCCAACAGCGCAATGTTGCGGTAGAGGTCCGAAATGGAGTGTGATTCCAGTTCAATCGCCTGACATCCCTGTTCCGCAAGACCATTAAATATTCCCCGATGCATGGATGAAACAAAGAGCACATCCGGCTGGATGGCTTCGATGCGTGAGAGCGAAGGAGCCAAAAAGCCTCCAACGATACTCTTGTGGTCCGATTCGGGTGGAAGGGTATCGTGGATCGTAACGCCCGCCAGACAATCGCCGGCTCCGAGCCGGAAAATGATTTCAGTAACGGCAGGCACGAGGGAAACCACGTTGCGTGGCTTTTTCTGAAGTATTATATGGCTGCCGGACGAATCGAGGAAACTTACCGGATAGGCAGCCAGCGCACTATCGCCGCCCAGCAGAAGCAACAGGAGAAAGGCGCCCGTAAGTGAGCGCCTCATACTGTCAGATGTGCCACGAGTGGCAGAAACGAGTGTCGAGATACCGAAATATGGGAAAAGATTGCCCTTGCCTCCCAACATGATCGATTCTCCTTTCTTTCAGTCTAGAAACGATATTGGAGGCCCCCTCGAAAACTTCTGCCCGGCATTGGATAGCCGTCCACGAAAGCATAATTTTTGTCGGTCAGGTTATCGCAGGCCACCAAGACTTCAAGAGATTTTGTGGGACGGTAGGTAAGCCTGGCTGAGAAAACGGTAAACCCTCCTTTATCAATAGCCTGGCTGTAAGTGGAGGAATTATAGTTGAAATTCTCCTGCTGTTCGTCTCCCGTGTAGAAGCCGGTAAAAAGCAAGGTCACCTTGCGGTCGAAGGTGACTTCAATGCCCCCGGTGGCATCCCAGAGAGGAACGTAAGGGACCGTTTCGGATTTTAGGAGTTTGGCATAGCTCGGGTCTTCAATTTCACGCTGAGTATAGTAGACGAAATTCACGAACGGCCTAAGACCTATCTGCGTATCATTGAATGTGAATGATTTTTTGTAACTCACCGATCCTTCGAATGCTGAGAGAATAGCTCCTTTAACATTTTCATAAGTCGTCCAGGTGCAATCTCCGTTGACACAGACAGGGAAACCTCCCGTGATTTTATTATTGTAGTCGGTGTAAAAGAAAGTGAGGCTGGGCTTAAATCCGGCGACTTCGGCGTCTAAGCCGGCTTCGTAAGTGGTGCCGGATTCCGGCTTGAGGTTGGGATTTCCGACGATCTTCATCCACTGTCCTGATTGGTAGCGCCCGGCGAGTTCGTCTGCCGATGGTATACTGAAAGCGCTCCCGGCAGCGGCACGGCCGCTCAGCCAATCGAAAAACTTGTAGGTGGCCCCCGTGCGCCAGGATGTATGGCCGAACTGCTGGTTTTCCTGGAGCACTTTGAGGCCTTGCGTGGGCTGAACCTGCTCCTGGAAAATATCATAGCGGATGCCGAGAAGGAGCGTCAGTTTGTTCCAGTCGATTTTCTGTTCCGCGAACAAGGCAGGATTGTCGTAGTGGCAGTCCGGACTCCATGGAAAACCTGCGGGATTTGTGAAGCTGGTGACGTCAATAATGTCCCAATCAAAACCGAGGAGCAAACGCCCGAATGAGAACGTGGGAAGACTGAACTGGCTTCGTACCCCCTGGGTATGCTGTTCGGTAGTCGCCGATGTATAACCGTAAGTAGCTTGGGGGTAGTTCCATTGGTTTTGGTCTAAGACGTTGTAGTAGCTAAGATGCCAGTTCGTTCCCCAGTCAGGGGAAGAACCGTCATAGCCAAGCGACCCGTACCACCTTGAAATATCCTTATTGTCCACAAGATCGGGCTTCATATAGGTAGGGTTCGGAGTTCCAATGCCCCAGCCCTGGAAGAAGTTGCCGACGGCAAAAAAGGTGTGGTCGGGGCTTGGCGCTGCAAAAAGGCTCGCCGAATAAGCTTGATCGTTGTAGCCGGTATTGGGAACACTGGCTCCTCCTCCCGTGTCGTAGCTGCCTTGCGTGATGGTTCGCCCGGTGAGGGAGACTCCAACCCTGTTGTCCAGGAAAGTGTCCGAAAAACCTGCGTAGCCTTTGATATACTTCCAGCTTCCAGACTCAACCCCCACGTTTGCAGAGGGAGGCCCCTGCCCCTTGCGCGTAATGATATTCACAACCCCTCCCATTGCTGCCGATCCATAGACGACGGACCCCGGGCCGCGCACGATTTCTATTCGTTCCACGTTTTCCAGGGGAATTTCAGCTATGTTTCCAGTGCCGGCGCGGTGGCCGTCAATCAAAATCAGCACGTGTCCCTTGATATCCGTGCCCGTGGTATCACTTCGAAATCCCCTGATACTGACGGAGGAGAGAGCACCGGGGTATGTCTGGAAATGCTCTGGAAGGTATTCAGTTAGGACTTCCGTCAAATTATTGGCACGCGACTCTTCGATTTCTTTTCTTGAAATGACCTGCACGGGAACGGGAAGTTCTTTTGCCGGTGTGGGAAGGCGCGTGGCGGTAACCACGACTTCTTCGAGCTTTGTCTGGGTACCTTGATCGGGTTTGGCTGTGTTTCCCGATTGGGTGTCCGATTGAGCCTGGACGATTTGGGCGCCTTCCGGCGGTGGGTCTTCGGCAGCGCTAATCACGGGGACACAAAACGCTAGACAGGCAAGAACCGATGCAATTACCGCGCTTTTCATTTAACTCTCCTTTCCCCCCTCGGGGATTTGAGTAAGCGTCATGCATCGATCAGATTTCCTGGCTCACGTTCATCCTACTCACCGCGCCTTCCCATCCGTATCGAACCGGACAGTGGCATCCATGCGGCTTTCGTCACGATCACAGTCGCGGGGCGGCGGAAGACTTGCACTTCCTTCCCTTGAATCGATGCGCTGGTTCCGAACTAGTTTCCATCCGGAAAGGGTCCTTTTCCGCCCTGGCGGTGTCAATCTTCGGGCTTCCTTGTGCGGCGTACCCAAGTACGCCTCCGCGCAAGCCCTCGATTTCCTAGCCAGAACGAAAAATC